>JAFLEC010000005.1 GCA_017302095.1 Lysobacterales bacterium
CTGCCCGACGACCCGGGGGGCTTCTACCGGGTCAGCCAGGGCCGCGAAGTCGGCCACGACGCGATCATCGAGCTGCAGGTCGATGCCGACGGCGAAGTGTGGTCGGGCGGGCGCTCGGTCGCCGTGGTCACCGGCGCGCTGGACTGGCCGGGCCCCTGATCCGACGCTTCCGCTGTTTCGCGCAGAAACGACGAAGGGGCCTGGCGGCCCCTTCGCGCATCACGCACCCTCAGGTCATTCCGGGCTGACGTCGACCCGCACGCGGATGCGGTCGCCCGGGTGGTAGTCCATGCGCCGGGTGTACTGGCGGCCGTTGTATTCGTAGGTCACGTCGTAGGCGCTGGCGCCGCCGGTGCGGTCGCTGCCGTAGCGGCCATCCACCGGCTCCGGATCGCAGACCCGGACCACGCCAGGGCGCACGTAGCGGTCGCGCTGGGTCTGTTCGTAGATCTGGCGGCCGGCCATGCCGCCGACCATCGAGCCGATGGCGGTCGCCGCGTAGGTGCCGCTGCCGCCGCCGACCTTGCTGCCGATCACCGCACCGGCGATGCCGCCGGCGATGGTGGCGATGTTGCGACCCGCGGTGGTGCCGACCTGCGGCCGGCCGTAGGCGTCATACCCGTCGTTGCGGTAGCCGTCGTTGCGATACGTGTCGTAGCCGTCGCGCTCGTAACGGCCGGCGGTGGTGGATTCGTAGCAGCGCTGGCCGCCGTAGGCGGTGGTGCGGTCGTAGCGTCCGTCGATGACCGGGTCCACGCGCAGGACGCGCGCATAGTCGGTATAGGTCTCGCCACGGGCGTAGTCGCCATAGGCATCGCCGCGCGTCGGGTAGCTCTGCGCATGCACGGTACCGCCCGCGGCAAGCCCGGCGGCCAGGATCAGGAAGGGGGCAATACGCGTCATGGCGGGCTCCGTGCGCCGGGGAGGATGGAGGTCCGGCGTCGGGCGCACGTTGCGGCCCGACGGGTGACGCCATCCTGAACCCCGCCGCGGTCTGCCCGGCCGTTTAGCCGGGCGACAGCAGCGCTAATGCGTTCACGCCGTTTCCAGCGTCGCCTGCAGGGTCACCGGGACCGCCAGCGCGCGGGAAACCACGCATCCGGCCTTCGCCTGCTGGGCCAGGCCCTCGAAGGTCGCGGCGTCGATGCCGGGCACGCGGGCGTTCAGGACCAGGGTGACGCCGGTGACCGTGGGACCGGGGTCCATGCCGGGATCCATCGCGACCTCGGCGCGGGTGCGGATCTCGTCCGGGACGAAGCCGGCCTTGCCGAGCACCGCCGACAGCGCCATCGAGAAACAACCCGCGTGCGCGGCGGCGAGGAGTTCCTCGGGGTTGGTGCCGGTCTCGTCGCCGAAGCGGGTCTTGAACGAGAAGTTCTGGTCGGCGAACAGCCCGCTCTGCGGGGTGCTGATGCTGCCCTTGCCGGCCTGCAGGTCGCCCTGCCAGCGGGCGTCGGCGTAACGCTTGAATGCCATCGGGGTGCCTCCGGGGAATGAAACGGTACGCTAGCCGCGCGCCCGTTCGCCGCGCGTCAACGCGGGGGTGCCAAGCGTCGCGGGCAGGCGTATGGTGGAGGTCCGCCATGACCGCCCGCCGAGCGCAGGCTCGGTCGATGCGCTCTCCCCAGCGGACAGCCATGACGCCCGCCCCCATGCCGGGGGCATTCACCCCTCGACCTTGGGAGGAACGGGCTCATGTCCTATTCGACACACCAGATCCGCAACGTGGCCCTCGCGGGCCATCCCGGCGCCGGCAAGACCACCCTGTTCGAAGCCCTGCTGCATGCCGGCGGCGCCCTGCAGGCGGCAGGCACGATCGAACGCGGCAGCACCGTGTCCGACTTCGATCCGATCGAACGCGAACGCGGCCATTCCATCGATGCCGCGATCGCCAGCACCGACCACGGCGGCATCCACGTCAACCTCATCGACACCCCCGGGTACCCGGATTTCCGCGGCCCCGCGCTGTCCGCGCTGGCCGCGGTCGAGACGGTCGCGATCGTCGTCGATGCCGACACCGGCGTCGCCCACGGCAGCCGGCGGATGATGGAGTACGCGAAACAACGCGGGCTGTGCCGGGCGATCGTGGTCAACAAGATCGACCATGCCGGGCACGACCTCGGTGCGCTGATGGAGGCATTGCGCGCGGAGTTCGGTCCGGAGGCATTGCCGCTCAACCTGCCGGCCGACGGCGGCGCGCGGGTGGTGGACTGCTTCGGCCAGCGCGAGGGCGACAGCGACCTCGGCGCGGTCGCCGACTGGCACCAGAAGATCATCGACCAGGTCGTCGAGATCAACGAAACCGTGATGGATCATTACCTCGACCTGGGCGAGGACGGCCTGTCGGGGCAGGAGCTGCACGATGCCTTCGAGCAATGCCTGCGCGAAGGCCACCTGGTGCCTGTGTGCTTCGTGTCCGCGCGCAGCGGCGCCGGCGTCCGCGAGCTGCTGGATGTCGCCGAGCGCCTGTTCCCGCACCCGGGCGAGGCCAATCCTCCGCCCTTCGTGAAGGGCACCGGCGAGGACGCGCAACCGATCACCGCCAGCCCGGATCCGGCCGCGCACGTGATCGCCGACGTGTTCAAGATGATCAACGACCCCTTCGTCGGCAAGCTCGGCGTGTTCCGCGTCTACCAGGGCACCATCCGCAAGGACAGCACCCTGTTCGTCGACGACGGCAAGAAGCCGTTCAAGGTCGCGCACCTGTTCAAGCTGAAGGGCAAGGAACACGTGGAAGTGGCGCAGGCGATCCCCGGCGACATCGCCGCGGTGGCCAAGGTCGACGAGCTGCATTTCGATGCCGTGCTGCACGACAGCCACGACGAGGACCACATCCACCTCGCGCCACTGGCGTTCCCGAAGCCGATGTTCGGACTGGCGGTGGAACCGGCGAGCAAGGGCCAGGAGCAGAAGCTCGCCACCGCCCTGCACAAGCTGGCGGAAGAGGATCCCGCGTTCGCGGTGGAGCACAACGTCGAGACCAACGAGACCGTCATCCGCGGCCTCTCCGACCTGCACCTGCGGGTGATGCTGCAGCGGCTCAAGGACCGCTACGGCGTGGAGGTGAAGACCCATCCGCCGCGCATCGCCTACCGCGAGACCGTGAGCGCGCACGCCGAGGGCCACCATCGCCACAAGAAGCAGACCGGCGGCGCCGGGCAGTTCGGCGAAGTGTTCCTGCGGATCGAACCGCTGCCGCGCGGCGAGGGCTTCGCCTTCGTGGACGAGGTCAAGGGCGGCACCATCCCGGGCCAGTTCCTGCCCGCGGTCGAGAAGGGCGTGCGCCAGGCGCTGGCCAGCGGCGCGATCGCCGGCTACCCGATGCAGGACATCCGGGTGGTGGTCTACGACGGCAAGCACCATCCGGTGGACAGCAAGGAAGTCGCGTTCATCGCCGCCGGCAAGAAGGCCTTCCTCGATGCGGTGGCCAAGGCACGCCCGCAGGTGCTGGAACCGATCGCCGACCTCGAGGTGACCGCGCCGGAACAGCACATGGGCGACATCAGCGGTGGGCTGTCCGGCAAGCGCGCGCGGATCAACGGTACCGACGCCCTGCGCGGCGGCGAGATCGTGGTCAAGGCGCAGGTACCGATGTCGGAGCTGGAGGGCTACGCCGCCGAACTGAAGTCGGTGACCGCCGGCCGCGGCCGTTACGCATTGGACTTCAGCCACTACGAGCCGGTGCCGCCGCAGGTCCAGCAGAAGCTGGTGGAGGCGTGGAAGCCGCACCACGACGAGGACTGAGGATGGCCGGCGGGACCGCCCTGCGCGCGATGGCCCTGCGCGGCTTCCTACTGCTCATGGCGGCCTCCACCCTCAACGCGCTGTGGCTGGTCTCCATGCATGGCCCCGAGGTCGCCGCCGCCTTCCCGGGCGGCGGCGGCCTCCTGCGTCCGCTCTCGCTGGCGCTGGCGCTCGGGCTGCTGGCCAGTTATGCCGGCCTGTGGGCGTGGCGACGCTGGGGCCTGTGGTTGGCGGTCGCGATGTCGATGCTCACGATCGGCGCCGACATCGCGTGGCAGGCGCCGCGCCTGCACCTTGGCGCGGCACTGACGTCGACGGCCGCCTTGTTCCTGCTGGTCGCGGCGAACCGCCATCGCTTCGCGGCCAGCGGGCGCTGAGGCTTCGCAAGCGCTTCACCGGGATCGGCGATGGTGTCGGCATGCGCCGCCTGTTGCCCGCCGCCCTGTTACTGTCGCTCGCCATCACGGGGCTGGTGGTCGCCTGGCCCAAGTTGCAGGTCGTGGCCGCGCTCTGGCGACTCTCCAGGATGCCCGCGCCCTCGACCTTGCCGGTACCGGTCGAGGGCGTGCGCGCCCGCGACATCGCCGACACCTGGGGCGGCCCGCGCAGCGGTGGGCGGCGCCACCAGGGCACCGACATCTTCGCGCCGCGCGGCACGCCAATCCGCAGCGCGACCCGTGGCGTGGTGGTGCGGATCGGCGAGGTCGGCATCGGCGGCCGCCAGGTCTGGATCGTCGGACCGGGCGGCGAACGCCATTACTACGCGCACCTCGCGGGCTGGGCACCACGGCTGCGCACGTGGCGGCCGATCGATCGCGGCGACGTACTGGGATTCGTGGGCACCTCCGGCAATGCGCGCGGGACGCCGCCCCACCTGCACTACGGCATCTACACCCCGCAGGGCGCGATCAACCCCCACCCTCGCCTGCGCGACGCGAAATCGGCACACTGACCGCCCGGCGCGCGAGCCCCGCGTGCCCCGTGCCAGGACCTCCCTCGTGGCCCGATTCCGGCTCCTCCTCGGCGTGCTCGTGCTGGCGCTTCTCGCCGCCTGCTCCAGCGTCGGCACCTCGGTGCTGCTCGGCCGCGACCTCAGCTTCACCGCCCCGCAACTGCAGGCGCAGCTGGACCGCAAGTTCCCGCGCGACTATCGCAAGCTCGGCGGCCTGCTGAGCTTCAGCCTGATGCATCCGCGCCTGAGCCTGCCCGGCGGCGGCCGCCTGCACCTCGAATTCGACATCGGCATGGGCGGCCCCGGCGGTAGCCCGCGCACGCCCTCGGGCCGGTTCGCGGTGGAAAGCGGCTTGCGCTTCGATCCCGGCACCCGCGGCCTGCACCTCGACCAGCCCGAGATCGTCTCGGTCGACGTGCCGGCGCTCGGCGGCACGATGAACGACAGTGCGCGCACCCTGCTCAATGGCTGGCTGCTGGATTACGCCCGCGAAGAGCCGGTGTACCGGCTCGACGACAGCACCGTCGGCAGGATGGCCTCGCGCCGCATCGAACGGGTCGACATCGACACCGGCGTCATCACCATCCGACTGGACTGACCGCATGCGCCACCTAGGATTGCTCTGCACCTGCCTGCTGCTCGCCGCGTGCGGCGGCAAGGGCGACGGCCGCGACGACGCGTCAACAACCGATGGCGCCCTGCCGGTGCCGGCCGCCAACCCGCGTTCGGTGACCGGGATGCCGGATCCGGGGCGCCCGCTGTCCGTGCCGCGCGATGCCGTCGCAAGCGAAGCGGACGTGGCGATCGTCGAAGGGGAATCAGGCCTCGAACCCGAAGCCGTCGCCGACCCGCAGGCAAGCGAGGACGGCGCCCCCGTCGGCGAGGCGCCGATGCCTGCCCCCGAGGGCGAACCGCCATCGCAGCCGGCACCCGTCGCGCCCCCACCCGCTCCGGTCCCGCCGGCGCAATGAGCCACGCCTGCCGCCTTGGGTGGTGCCTCGCCGGCATGTTGCTGCTCGCCGCCTGCCAACGCGACGCCCCCAGCCCGCCGCCAGCGACCGCCACGACGGCACCCACGCCAACCCCCGTCGCCATCCCCACCGCGCCACCTGTCGCCGCGGAAACATGGGAATTGCCGGGCACGCTGGGGCCGCTGACCACGCGACAGGAACTCGACGCGCGCTTCGGCCAGGCCAACGTGCACGAGGAGACCTTCGACGGTGCCGAGGGCATCGGCACTTATCCCGCGCTGGTCGTGTTCCCCGACGACCCGAGTCGGCGGCTGGAACTGGTGCTCGATGCGGAGGACAAGGACGCCCCGATCCAGGAACTGCGGGTGCGCGCGCCGGGATCGCGCTGGCGCGACGCCACCGGATTGCGGACCGGCATGACCCTCGCCGATCTGGTGGCGTTGAATGGCGCGCCGATCAGCTTCTACGGCGTGGAATGGGATTACGGCGGCACCGTGCAGGACTGGCATGGCGGCACGTTGGCGAACGCCGCAGGCGCTCCATTGTTCCGGCGGGTCACGCTGGGCGCGCGCGCCGGCACCGATCCGGATGAGATCCCGGTCGGCGACTCGGTGTTCCGCAGCGACGATCCGCGTTTCGTCGGCATCGGCGCATCGCTGGAGGTCGTGGAATTCGGGATCAGCTGGCCGCGCGAAGGCGAAGACTGAGCCGCGCTACAGCTCGAAGCGGTAGGCCAGTTTGACCAGCAGCTGTTCGTCGTCGCGCAGCGAGAACGCATCGCCGAACTGCTCGAACGCGCCCGCCGCGTAGCCGTCGTAGCCGAAGCCGCCACGGCCGTAGACCACGTACAGGTTCGACAACGGCGCCAGTTCGTAGCGGTAGCGCACCTGGAAGCCGAGGTTGCGCAGGCTGAAGGCATCCACCACGTCGTTGCTCGCCACCGCCCGGCCATCGGGTGCGATCCGCCACGGCCGCGGGTTGTCGGCATCCAGGCCCAGCGCCTCCAGCTTCACCCGCAATTCGTGGCGGGTCCCGATGTTCCAGTTGAGGCTGGCCGAGAGGTCGTAGCGGTTCATCTGGAAGCCGCTGACCAGGTTGCCGTCCTGCCAGACCAGGAATTCCTGGTCCATCACGTGGCCGACCCAGAACTCGACGTTCAGCGCATCCCCGAAATGGCGGGTCGCCTCGAACGAGCCGCTCCAGCCGATCGGGGTGTCGCTGCGCACGCCGCCACGCAGGCCCAGGCTCCATTCGGTCTCGAACTGCCAGTCGCCGCGGCGCGGCCACTCGCGGGTGATGACGCCATTGAAGCCCGCCTGCGTGCGCATCTCTCCGTTGCCGCGGGTGATGCGGTCGTCGTAGGCGGCGGTGCGCACCTGCACGTTCCAGAACAGGTTGCCGCCATCGCGTCGCTGGCTGTTGCGCGACATCCGGAACTGCCGTTGCAGCCAGGTCCCGCCGGTGTTCTGCAGGCCTTCGATGCGCCAGCGCCAGTTGTGCGAGGCATAGGCCGAATCCGCCGGCAGGTCGGTGATCCGGCGTCCGACTTCCCACTGCGCGTAGTTCAGGTCCGCGCGCCCGAGGTAGCCGGCGTCGTTGACTTCGAAATCCTTGCCATAGTGGATCAGGATCCCGGTCTGCCGCCAGCCGCCCGCCATCTCCTTCTGCACCAGGGTGGTGAAGGCGAAATCCCGGGTGTGGTCGCCGTGCACGGCGACATCGCTGCCGACCAGGGTGGACGCCACGGTCAGGCTGGGGTCGGGCTGCCAGCGGTGGTCGAACCCGAGCACCTGCGCGCTGCGGTCGAGGTACGGGCGATCGACCGTGGTCAGCATCGCGCCCAGCTGCTGGCTGCCGATGGTCCGCTGCAGGCGCAAGGCGCCGAAGCGCCGCCCGGCATCGCCGCGTTCGTCGGCCAGGAACGCGCCGTACTGGGTCCCGCCGATGCTGCCGTTGAACTTCAGCGCACCGAGGATGTCGGCCGGCCCGCTGCCGTCGTCGGCCAGCGAACCGACCCGGCGCGTGTACAGCAGCTGGCTGTTGTCGAACACCAGCCCGAAGTCGAACAAGCCCTGGTTCTCGGTGAAGAACGGGCGCTTGTCGCTGAAGAAGGTCTCTTCGGCGCTGAAGTTCACCACCAGCGAATCGCTCTCGACCTGGCCGAAGTCGGGATTGATGGTCGCGGTCAGCTGGAACTGGCCGTTGGGCTTCCAGAACAGGTCGGCGCCGGCATCGAAACTGTTGTCGCGGGATACGAGGTCGTGCACGCCGACCACGTACGGCGTGATCGCCAGCAGCGACTGCGAATGCGCGTCGACCTCGAGCTTCTCGAACTGGTTGAGGAACTGCGGGCGCTCGAAGCTGACCGCCGGCCACGCCATCCGCTCGCCGACGCTGCCGACCACGCGGTCGAGGTACACCGCGATCGTGCGCTTGCCGTCCACCGCGCGCTGCATCGGCGCGGTATGCCAGGGGATGAGGTATTCCGCGGTCCACTCGCCTTCGCCATCGACCACCGCGTGCTGCCAGCTGCCGTCCCAGTCGCTGCTGAAGTTGCCGCCGCTGGTGATCGTGGAATCCTGGATGCCGTCGCTGGCGCTGAGGGTGAAGTCGTAGCCGCTGCGGCCGTCGCCCTCGAAGTCCAGCATCACGTTGACGCGGTCGATGCCGACGTCCTCGTCGCGCCGGCTGCGTTGCCGCGGCGTCTCGATGCCGGGCAGCTTGGTGTTGCGGAAGGCGACCGCGAGCCCCTCCGGCGTGGCCAGGATCCAGGCTTCGGTCGGGTGCCGGGTGGCGACCTGGGTGAAGGGCTGCACCATCCGGAAATCGGTGACGTGGCGCGCGCCCTGCCACTCCGCCGGATCGATCACGCCGTCGACCTTGACCTGCGCGGCGACCGGCGCGGACAACGCCGCCAGCAACGCGAGCGACAGCAGGGAGTGGCGGATCGACAGGCGCATCGGCAGGCAACGGCAAGCCGCTGGGCGCGGCGACCGGCGCACCTTAGCGATGCCGCGCGGCTGCGCTAACTGGCACAGGTCATGCAAACCTTCGGCACACGCGGCGCATCCGCGGATGCCGACCGCCCCGACCGCGGGTCAGCGCTTCGGCCGCAGCATCGTCCCGGTGCAGGACTTCGCGCCACAGCGGCAGGCCCAGATCTTCTTCAACCGCGGCGTGTGGCGCTCGGCCAAGGTGATGCCGTAGTCGTAGGTCAGTTCCTCGCCCGGCCGGATCGCACGGACCGACTCGATGAACACGCGGGAGCGCTTCGGGTCGGCCTCGTCCTCGACCAGCACCGCCTCGCAATTCGGCGCGCAGCTGTGGTTGATCCAGCGCGCGTCATTGCCCTCGAAGTTGGCGTCGATCACCCATTCGTCGTTGAGGGTGAACAGGAAGGTGTGGCCGCTCTCGACGTCGCCGCTGTCGCCGGCATCCACCTCGGCATGGGTGCGCCGGCGGCCCTTGTACTCGATCAGCCGCTCGCCCTTGGCGATCGTGGCAACGGCGAACATGCCGTTGCCGTGGATGGGCGATTGGCGGGTGGCGATCTTCTTCGGCATGGGGGGGCGCTGGATGGGGAGCCCGCATTGTGGCCCAGCTGAACGTCAGGCGTCACGGCATTGGCCGTGCCGTCCGGGCGCGCGCGTTATCCCGCGCTGACACCCAAAGCGCCCACACGCCATGAACCCACCCCGCGCCGCCTTTCCCGCCATTGCCATCGCGATCGCAGCCACCTGCGTCCTGTCGCTAGCCGCCTGCAACGCCAACCTCTCCGAACCCATCACCGCGACCGCGCCGGCACCGATGAAGCCGGCCATGGCGTCGGACGCCGACCTGTTGGCGCGCGGCGAATACCTGGTGCGGATCACCGGCTGTAACGACTGCCACACCGCGGGCTACACAGAGAAGGCCGGCGACGTGCCGACCTCGGACTGGCTACTGGGCTCGCCGCTCGGCTATTCGGGCCCCTGGGGAACCACCTACGCCGCGAACCTGCGCCTGCGCTTTGCGGAGATGGACGAGGCCGAGTGGATGACCTGGTCGGCCACCCTGCGGACCCGCCCGATCATGCCGGACTTCGCCCTGCGCGCGATGCACGACGATGACCGCCGCGCGATCTACCGCTTCATCCGCTCGCTCGGCCCGGCTGGGAGCAAGGCGCCCGAGTACCTGCCGCCCGGCAGCGCGCCGCCCCCGCCGTTCCTCCAGCTGGTGCTGCCGCCCGCAGCGCGCGCGGGTGCCGCCTCCGGCGGCTGATCCGCCGGACCCGCGGCGGCGTCAGCGGAACAGGAACCACGCGCCGCCGCTCCACCACAGCGCCATGGCGATGCCGAACATCGCCCAGAATCCCTTGCGTAGCGCGCGCAGGATGCGCAACGCAGCGAACACCGCCAGCGCCAGCAAGGCCCAGCGCAGCAGGCGCGATCGCTGTTCGCCCGGCTCGGCGGCGACCACGCGATCGACCAGTTGGCCGAGGCCTGCCTGCAGGCCATCGTGGAAGTTGAGGCGGGAGTGGATGTCGCTGTGCATGATGGTCTCCGGTGTCCGGTTCGGACGGGATCATTCTCGACAGGCCTGTTCGCCCCACCACGCGCAAGCGTCAGCGATCGCCGGTGACAGCTGTCACCCGATGCCAAGGGCATGTCAACCGACGCCGGCATCCCGGCGTTGTGGCGGTGTCCCCCCCGGAGATGCCCGATGCACCGCATGCCACGTGCCGCCTTGGCCTTGCTCGTCCTGCTCCCCCTCCTCGCCGGCGCCCAGGGCCTGCGCGAACGCATGCAACAGATGCGCGACGCCAGCCGCCAGGAACGCCCGGTCGCCGTGCCCGCGGGCGGCACCGCGATTCGCAACATCGCCTATGGCGACGATCCGGCGCAGCGATTCGACCTCTACCTGCCCGCGGGGGCGAAGGCCGCGCCGGTGGTGTTCTACGTCCACGGCGGCGGCTGGGCCAACGGCGACAAGACCAATCCGGGCGTCGCCAACAAACTCGCGTACTGGCTGCCGAAGGGCTACGCGGTGGCATCGGCGAACTACCGCATGGTCCCGGCCGCGATGCCGGTCGAGCAGGCGCGCGACGTCGCCCGCGCGGTCGCCCGCCTGCAGCGCGGCGCCGGTGAATGGAAGCTGGATCCGCGCCGCGTGGTGCTGATGGGGCACTCCGCCGGCGCGCACCTGGTCGCCTTGCTCGGCGCCGATCCGCGCCTGTTGGCCGATGCCGGCGCGTTGCGCCCGCTCGGCGTGGTCTCGCTGGACAGCGGCGCACTGGACGTCCCCGCGCTGATGGGCCAGCGCCGCGTGCCCAAGCTCTACCAGGACGCCTTCGGCGCGGATCCGGCGTACTGGCGCTCGGCCTCGCCACAGCAGCAGCTCACCCGCGCCGGCCTGCCGATGCTGCTGGTCTGCGCCAGCGAGCGACGCTTCCCCACCTCGCCGTGCGACGAGGCCCGCAAGTTCGCCCGCCATGCGGCCGCGCTGCAGGTCGCGATGCAGGTGCAGCCGGAGCCGCTGGACCATGGCGCCATCAACAAGGACCTCGGGCTGGCCTCCGCGTACACGCACTCGGTCGGGGCCTGGATCGACCGCATCGCCGGCATGCGCTGAACCGCGCTTGGCCGCGGGCGCCCGAAATCGTACAATTCCGGTACGCATTCGAGTGCCTGCGCCATGCTCCGGGTCACCAAACTCACCGATTACGCCACCGTCGTCCTGACCGTGCTCGCCGCGCGGCCGGGCGAGGTGCTGAGCGCGCCCGAATTGGCCGAACAGGCCGGGCTGGAGGCGCCGACCGTGGCCAAGGTGCTGAAGCCGCTCGCCGCCGCCGGGCTGGTGGCCGGGTTCCGCGGCGCCAACGGCGGTTACCGGCTGGCGCGCGCGGCGGCGGACATCAACCTCGTGGAAATCGTCGAGGCGATGGAAGGACCGCTGGCGATGACCGAGTGCAGCGTGCACGACGGCCAGTGCGGGATCGAGGCCTCCTGCGGCGTGCGCGCCAACTGGCGGCGCATCAACGACGTGGTCGCCGACGCGCTGCGCGGGGTGACGCTGGCGCAGATGCTGGCGCCGGCACCGCGCGCGACGCGCAAGGGCATCGCCATGCAGCTGGCGAACGCGTGAGGACAAGGCCATGAACGAACCGCAAGGCGCGCCGGTCCAGAACGCGCAGATCCACAGCCAGCTGGCCCGCAAGTACGAAGCCGGCTTCGTCACCGACATCGAGTCCGATTCGCTGCCGCCGGGCCTGTCCGAGGACATCATCCGCGCGCTCTCGGCGAAGAAGGACGAGCCAGAGTGGATGACCGAGTGGCGGCTGGCGGCCTACCGCCGCTTCCTGACCATGCCGATGCCCGACTGGGCGAAGCTGAAGATCGGCCCGATCGACCTGCAGGCGCTGAGCTACTACAGCGCGCCGAAGGCCAAATACGCCTCGCTGGACGAGGTCCCGCAGGAGCTGCTGGACACCTACGACAAGTTGGGCGTGCCGCTGCACGAGCGCGCCAGGCTCGCCGGGGTCGCCGTGGACGCGGTGTTCGACTCGGTCAGCGTGGGCACCACCTTCCGCAAGGAGCTCGCCGAGAAGGGCGTGTTGTTCTGCTCGATGAGCGAGGCGATTCGCGAGCATCCCGACCTCGTGCGGCGCTACCTCGGCAGCGTGGTGCCGGTCGCCGACAACTATTTCGCCGCGCTGAACTCGGCGGTGTTCTCCGACGGCAGCTTCGTGTTCATCCCGAAGGGTGTGCGCTGCCCGATGGAACTGAGCACCTATTTCCGCATCAATGCCGGCCACACCGGCCAGTTCGAACGCACCCTGATCGTGTGCGAGGAAGGCGCCTACGTGTCCTACCTCGAGGGCTGCACCGCGCCGATGCGCGACGAGAACCAGCTGCATGCGGCGGTGGTCGAACTGGTCGCGCTGGACGACGCCGAGATCAAGTACAGCACCGTGCAGAACTGGTACCCCGGCGACGAGAACGGCGTCGGCGGCATCTACAACTTCGTGACCAAGCGCGCGGAGTGCCGCGGCGCGCGCAGCAAGGTGACCTGGACCCAGGTCGAGACCGGCAGCGCGATCACCTGGAAGTACCCGAGCTGCGTGCTGCTCGGCGACGACAGCGTCGGCGAGTTCCATTCGGTCGCGCTGACCCACCACCGCCAGCAGGCCGACACCGGCACCAAGATGATCCACGTCGGCAAGCGCACCAAGTCGAAGATCGTCAGCAAGGGCATCAGCGCCGGCCACGGCCAGAACAGCTACCGCGGGCTGGTGAAGGTCGCCGCGTCCGCCGAGGGCGCGCGCAACCACACCCAGTGCGACAGCCTGCTGATCGGCAAGCACTGCGGCGCGCACACCTTCCCCTATATCGAGGTCAAGCACCCCGGCGCCACCGTCGAGCACGAGGCCACCACCTCCAAGATCAGCGACGACCAGCTGTTCTACTGCCGCAGCCGCGGCATCGCCGAGGAGGACGCGGTCAGCCTGATCGTGGACGGCTTCTGCAAGTCGGTGTTCCGCGAACTGCCGATGGAGTTCGCGGTGGAAGCCAAGAAGCTGCTGGACGTGAGTCTGGAGGGTTCGGTCGGATGATGCGCCGACTCGCCACCCTGGCCGTCGCCTGCCTGCTGCTGCCCGCGATCGCGGGCGCGGTGGCCGCGCGTGCAGGCGCGCCCGGCACGTTGCAGGCGTTACCCGACATGCCGACGCCGCGCGCCGCGCACAGCGCCACCCTGTTGCGCGATGGCAAGGTGCTGCTGGCCGGGGGCTGCCATGCCCGGGGCTGCGAGGAAGGCATCAGCGAGGACGCACTGCTGTTCGATCCGGCGCGCAATACCTTCGTTGCGGCCGGCAAGCTCGCGCAGCCGCGGGTCGGCCACCGCGCGATCCTGTTGCAGGACGGCAGCGTGCTGCTGATCGGCGGTTGGACGCCCGACGGCGCGACCGCTGTGGTCGAGCGCTACGATCCGCGCACCCGCCGGTTCTCGGTGCACGGGCGCCTGCTGCAGGCGCGCGACGGCTTCAGCGCGACCGTGCTCGCCGATGGCAGCATCCTGGTTGCCGGGGGCTATGCAGGCACGATGCAGCGGCTTGCCAGCGCCGAACGCTACGATCCGCGCAAACGGCGTTCGACCATGGCCGGGGCGATGGCAACGCCGCGGATGGCACACACCGCCACCCTGCTGGCGGACGGCCGCGTGTTGGTGGCGGGCGGCTCGGCCAGCCGCGACCGCCTGCTCGACACACTGGAAGCCTACGACCCGGCCACGCAACGCTTCTCCGCCGCCGGCACCTTGCGCCAGGCGCGGCACAAACACGCCGCCGTCCGCGTCGGCAATGCGGTGCTGCTGCTCGGCGGCGCCGGTCCGCGCGAATACGAAGCGCAATACGCCGACACCGAACTCTGGCGCGACGGCCAAGCGCGCACCACGCCCGGCCCGCGCATGGCCGAAGCGCGCTACAAGTTCCTGGACGGCGTGGTCGCCCTCGGCGACGGCACCGCCCTGGTCGTCGGCAGCGGCCACAGCGCGGAGCGGCTGCATGCCGACACGCTGCGCCTGGAACCGGTCGCCGGCGATGTCGGCGCGGAACTCTCCTTCACCACCGCCACGCGGCTGGCCGACGGGCGTGTCCTCCTGGCCGGCGGTTACGACCCCCGACTGCAGGTCGCGCGCCAGGCCTGGCTGTTCCAACCCTGAGCTCCCCATCATGCTGAAGATCGACAACCTCCACGCCAGCGTCGCCGGCAAGGAGATCCTCAAGGGCCTCTCGCTGGAAGTGAAGGCGGGCGAGGTGCACGCCATCATGGGCCCCAATGGTGCCGGCAAGTCCACGCTGGGCAACATCCTGGCCGGGCGCGACGGCTACGAGGTCACCGCCGGCAGCGTCGAATTCGACGGCCGGCCGCTGCTCGACCTGGCGCCCGAGGAACGCGCCGCCGCCGGCGTGTTCCTGGCCTTCCAGTACCCGGTCGAGATCCCGGGCGTGAACAACACCTACTTCCTGCGCGCCGCGCTGAACGCGCAGCGGAAGGCGCGCGGCGAGCCCGAACTCGATTCGATGCAGTTCCTCAAGCGCGTGCGCGAGAAGCTCGCCGTGCTGCACCTGAAGGACGAACTGCTGCATCGCGGCGTCAACGAAGGGTTCTCCGGCGGCGAGAAGAAGCGCAACGAGATCTTCCAGCTGGCGCTGCTGGAGCCGAAGCTGGCGATCCTCGACGAGACCGATTCCGGCCTCGACATCGACGCACTGAAGTCGGTCGCCGACGGCGTCAACGCGCTGCGCTCGCCCGACCGCGCCTTCGTGGTGGTGACCCACTACCAGCGCCTGCTCGACTACATCCGCCCGGACGTGGTGCACGTGCTCGCCGACGGGCGCATCGTCGAGAGCGGCGGCCCCGAGCTCGCGCTGGCGCTGGAACAGCAGGGCTACGCGTGGCTCAAGGACCGGGTCGCGCCCGGGGCGGCCCGCTGAGATGAGCGCCCTGCTCGACTCGCTGGCCGCGGGCTTCGCCGGCGATGCCACCCGCCGCGCGGCGCTGGAGGATGCGCTGCGCGACGGCCTGCCCGGCCCGCGCACCGAAGCCTGGAAGTACACCTCGCTGCGCGCGCTCGAACGCCGCAGCTTCGTGCCCGCCGCCGCGGCTGCGGTCGACCCCACCCTGCTGGCGTCGATCCCCGCGCCGCGGCTGGTGTTCGTCAACGGCCACTTCGATGCCGCCGCGAGCGACCTCTCCGGCCTGCCCGCCGGCGTCGAGCTGATCCCGGTCTCTCGCGCCCTGCGCGAATCTCGCCCGCGCGACACCAATTTCCTGCAGCGCCGCTACACCCGCGCCGACGAACCGTTCGCGCGACTCAACGCGGCGCTGGCCGGCGACGGCGCGATCCTGCGGATCGACGACGAGGTCGATGCCGGCGCGCCGATCCACCTGGTGCAGGTCGGCGTGCCGCTGGCCGCCGATGCCGCGTGGCACCTGCGCCACTTCATCGAGGTGCGCCGTGGCGCGCGGCTTGCTCTGGTCGAGCACCTGCTGGCCGGCGGCGCGCATGCGCACCTGGCCAACACCCTCGCGCACGTGCACGTGGCCGCCGGCGCACGCCTGCACCACGTGCGCCTGCAAGAGGACGCGGTCGGCGCCACCGCGTTCCTGCGCACCGAGGCGGTGCTGGCCCGCGACGCCGCCTACCAGCGCGTGGACCTGGAGCTCGGCGCCGCGTTGTCGCGCCACGAACTCGACGTGCGGCTGGAAGGCCAAGGCGCGGCGCTGGAAGCCGCGGGCGCGCTCCTCGGCGACGGGCGGCGGCATGTCGACACCCGACTCGGGATCGAGCACATCGCCCGAGACACCCGCTGCGCGCTGCGTTGGCGCGGGATCGCGGGACAGCGCGCGCGCGTCGTGTTCCATGGCGGGATCACCATCCGCGCCGGCGCCGACGGCAGCGAAGCCGACCTGTCGAACAAGAACCTGCTGCTCACGACCGACGCCGAGATCGACACCCAGCCGGTGCTCGAGATCCATGCCGACGAAGTGCAGGCCGCGCACGGCGCGACCGTGGGACAGCTCGACCCGACCGCGCTGTTCTACCTGCGCTCGCGCGGCATCGGCGAGGACGAGGCGCGCCGGCTGCTGACCGCTGCGTTCTGCCGCGAGGTGGTGGCCGGCATCGCCGACGATGCCACCCGCACGCTGGCCGACGCCGCGCTGGCGCGCGCATTGACTAGGCTCGGCGCATGAGCGGCGGCATCGACTGGGGCAACGTGCGCGCCGACTTCCCGCTGCTGGCGCGCGAGGTCCATGGCAAGCCGCTGGTCTACCTCGATTCGGCGAACACCGGGCAGAAGCCGGCGTCGGTGATCGCGGCGGTCGACGATTTCTACCGCCGCCACAACGCCAACGTCAGCCGTGCCGTGCACGCGCTCGGCAGCGAGGCGACCGACGCCTACGAGGGCGCGCGCGCCAGGCTGGCCCGCTTCCTCAAGGTGCGTGCCGACGAGCTGGTGCTGTGCAGCGGCACGACCTTCGCGATCAACCTGGTCGCTCATTCGTGGGCCTTGCCGCGGCTCAAGGCCGGCGACGCCATCCTGCTCACGCGGATGGAGCACCACGCCAACATCGTGCCATGGCAACTGGTCGCGCAGCGCACCGGGGCGATCATCAAGGTGGCCGAACTGCGGCCGGACGGCTCACTCGACCTCGATGCGCTGTTCGCGGCGATGACGCCCGAGGTGAAGCTGCTCGGCGTCGCCCACGTCAGCAACGTGCTGGGCACCATCAATCCGGTTGCGGCGATCTGCCGCGAGGCCCGCGCGCGCGGCATCACCAGCGTCGTCGACGGTTCGCAGGCCGCGCCGCACATGGCGCTGGACCTGCCGGCGCTGGGCTGCGACTTCTACGCCATCACCGGCCACAAGATGTGCGGCCCGACCGGCACCGGCGCGCTGTGGGCGCGGCGCGAACGCCTCGAGGCGATGCCGCCGTTCCTCGGCGGCGGCGAGATGATCAAGGAAGTGCGCTTCGACGGCACCGTGTTCAACGACCCGCCGCACCGCTTCGAGGCCGGCACCCCGAACATCGCCGGCCATGTCGGGCTGGGCGCCGCGGTCGACTACCTGTCCGCGCTGGGGATGCCCAACGTGGCCGCCCGCGAGGCCGAGCTGCTCGCGCACGCCACCGACGAGCTCGCGAAGATCGACGGCCTGCGCATCATCGGCACCGCGCCGGAGAAGGCCGCGGTAGTCAGCTTCCTCGTCGAGGGCGCGCATGCGCACGACCTCGCCACCCTGCTCGACCTGGAGGGCGTGGCGGTCCGTTCCGGCCACCATTGCGCGCATCCGCTGATGCAGTGGTACGGCGTGCCGGCGACCTGCCGCGCCTCGTTCGCGTTCTACAACACCCACGCGGAAGTGGAGGCGCTTGCCGCCGCGCTCCGCAAGGCCAAGGCCCTGCTCGCATGACCACGCCCGCCTTCCGCCCCGCGACCGACGCCGACATCGACGCGATCGTGGCACTCGTCACCTCGGCCTACCGCGGCGACGCCAGTCGCGCCGGCTGGACCACCGAGGCCGACCTGCTGGACGGCGCGCGCATCGATCCGGACGTCCTGCGCGGCGACATCGCCCGCGACGGCAGCCGGGTGGTGCTGGCGGAACGCGATGGCGCGCTGCTCGCCTGCGCGCACGTGGCGATCGACGGCGATGCCGGCTACTTCGGCATGTTCTCGGTGGTGCCCGGCCTGCAGGGCGGCGGCATCGGCAAGCAGGTGCTGGCCGAATGCGAGCGCATCGTGCGCGACGAATGGCGACTGCCGGCGATGCGGATGACGGTGATCGACGTCCGCGACGAACTCATCGCGTTCTACGAGCGCCGCGGCTACCGCCGGACCGGCATCCTCAAGCCGTTCCCTTACGGCGACGCGCGCTTCGGCGCACCCAAGCGCGGCGACCTCCGCTTCGAAGTGCTGGAGAAGGCCCTGTGAGCGAGGTCGACCTGCGCGGCTGGGAGTTCGTCTGCACCACCGCCGAGCTGCTGCCCGGCGAGCAGCGCACGGTGTGGGCCGGCGACACCGCGATCGTGGTGTTCAACCTCGACGGCACGCTGCATGCGCTCGAGGACCGCTGCTCGCACGAGGACTTCGAGCTCTCGTCCGGTGCGTTCGATGCCGCCGAGGGCAGCATCGAATGCGTCCTGCACGGCGCGCGCTTCGACGTCCGCGACGGGCGTGCCCTCTGCGCGCCCGCGTATGCGCCGGTGGCGAAGTTCCCGGTACGGGTCGTCGATGGCGCGGTCTACACCCGCGACGACCGCGGCTGAGCGTCCGGCTCAGCCGAGCCAGCGGTAGTTCGCCGGACCCAGCAGGTCGACGCCGCATTCCAGGCGCTCCAGCCAGTCCAGGAACGCCGGGATCGCATCGCCCTTCATCGGCAATCCGTGCTGCGGCACGATCGCCACCGGGTCCATCTGCCGCACCATCGCCACCCACAGCCGCAGCACGCGGTTGGACGCCATGTAGCGGCGATGGAAGCCTTCCATCTTCGCCCGGTGCGGACCGAAGTCGGTGACGAATTCGTAGGCCTGCGAGCTGGGGATCAGCGAGGCGCCGATGTCGCCCGAGAAGAAGATGCGGCTGGTCGGGTCGTAGAAGCCGAAGTTGCCGACCGAGTGCATGAAGTGCCCGGGCACCGCACGGATCCGGCTCTTGCCGAGCGGGACGTCGCCGCCTTCGTCGGGTAGCAGCAGGTAGCGGTCCGAACCCGCGTTCTTCATGTAGCCCGGCACCACGTGCGGCACGAAGCGGCCCCACAGCTGCGAGCAGACGATCGTGGCCTGCGTGTACAGCATCCACTTGTCGACCGAGCCGATGATGTCCGGGTCCTGGTGGGTGCACAGCACCCAGCGCATCTCGTGCGGCCGGGCGTAGGCGGCCAGCGCCAGGACCAGCGGGTTGTAGAGCAGCGCGCCGCCCGGATCCAGCACGGCCGATTCGCCGTCGTCCTGGATCAGGAACTGGTTGGCCTGCACGCCATCGTCGCCACGCACCAGGCTGCTGAACGCAACGCAGCGATGCCCCCCTTCGTCATACAACACGGTACCGGTACCCAGGCTCATGGCCGTCCCCCCAAGAAGTCGATGTGGGGAGGAAAGTACCGACGATGGCGCGCGGCCATATTGCGTTCGATCAAACACTTGCGAATGTGATGCACTTCACTTCTGTTGCTAAATGCGAATCATTTGCATTATGATTCGTTCAACGCAATCATCGCTCGAACTTCCAGCATGGCCAACATCAAGAGCCGGAAACACCACGTGCCCCGCAGCAATCCGGGAGCCTCGCTGACCGCTGCCGTCTTCGCCGGACTGGCGATCGGCGCTGCCCTCCCCGCGCACGCGCAGACCCTCGGGCCAGCGGCCGACGACGAGCAAAGCAAGACGACCACCCTGGACAAGGTGGAAGTACGTGGACTGCGCAGCTTCATCGTGTCGCCGAAGTTCACGCAGACCCTCCAGGACACGCCGCAAACCATCGAGGTCATCGGGAAGGATCTGCTCCAGCAACAAGGTGCCACCACGCTCACCGAAGCATTGCGCAACAGCCCCGGGGTGGGGACGTTCTATGCCGGCGAGAACGGCAACACCACCAGCGGCGATGCCGTGTACATGCGCGGTTTCGACACCTCCTCGAGCATCTACGTCGATGGCGCGCGAGACGTGGGCTCGATCGCGCGCGACTTGTTCAACATCGAGCAGGTCGAAGTCGTGAAAGGACCGGCCGGGACAGACACCGGGCGGAGTGCGCCAACCGGCGCCATCAACATGGTCAGCAAGCAGGCGAACCTGCGCGCATCGGCATCGGGCAGCGCCTCGGTCGGCGTGGATGGGCAACGTCGCGCGACCGCCGACTGGAACACAAACGTCGGCGCGTCGGCCGCAATCCGCATGAGCGCGATGTGGCAGGACAGCGACGTGCCCGGCCGCGACCATGTCAACAACAGTCGCTGGGGCTTGGCGCCATCTCTGGGCTTCGGTCTGGATGGCGACACCCGGGTCTGGCTGAACCTGCTCTACGTGAAGCAGGACAACATCCCGGATGGGTATGTCCCGACCATCGGCCTGCCGGGTTGGAGCCCGCAACCGGGCCTGGAACACCTGGTCGGCAATCCGGTGAACCCATCCAACTTCTATGGCACCCGCGACGACCACGACGATGTCACGGCCAAGATGGCCACGCTTCTGTTCGAACACGATGCGGGCGACATGCTGAAGGTCAGCAACACCTTGCGCTGGGGCGAGACCAAGCAGGACTACCTGTTGACCGCTTTCATGGGCACTGGCGGCACCGCGGCGAACCCGATGGCGGGCAACATCAAGTGGACCGATCCGGAAGACCTCGCCACCTACACACTGGTCCGCAGCAACCCGACCTTCAAGGACCAACGCAACCGGATCCTGACCAACCACCTGAACCTGCGTGCGGACTTCGCCACCGGCCGCGTGGACCACTTCCTCAGCACCGGGTTCGAACTCATCCGCGAGGAGCAGACGGCGCACGGCATCGCCGCCACCGGCTCGCGACCGGCCGCCAATCTCTATGCGCCGGACTGGAACGATGCCGGCACCTACGGCTGGGCACGCAGCGGCGCGGTCAGCCACGGTCGCACCGACACCCGCGCGCTCTACGCATTCGACACGATGAAGTTCGGCGAGCATTTCCTGCTGACTGCGGGCGTGCGCGCCGACCACTACGACACCGAATACGCCGCGACGTCGGTCTGCACCACTGCGACGCCACTGCCGCGCGGCGGCGTGGCCTGTCCCGCCGGCGTCGCGAACGGCAGCATCATCCCCACCGCCGACCTGGCGGATGCCGACACGCTCCTGAACTACAAGCTCGGCCTGGTCTACAAGCCGGTCGAGGCGCTCAGTCTCTACGCCAACGCCGCGTTGTCGCAGCAACCGCCGGGCGGCAGCAACTTCACCCTGAGCACCAGCGCGACCAGCCTCGACAACCCCAACTACGAGCCGCAGGAAGCGCGCACGCTCGAGCTGGGGGCGAAATGGGCCGCCGGCGACACGCTGACCGTGAACCTCGCGCTCTTCCGGACCACGATCGCCAACGAGATCAACACGCTGGAGACCCCTCCGACGCAGACCGCCGAAAAGCGCGTCCAGGGCGTCGAAGCGAGCATCGCCGGCAACATCACCGAACACTGGAACGTGTCACTCGGTTACCTGTACCAGGACGCGGAAGTGGTGGAAGGCGCCGCCGCGGCGGCCGATGGCAGCACCAACCTCACCTACACCCCTGGCAACGCATTCACCAGTTGGACGACCTACGAACTGCCTCGCGGGTTCACCATTGGCGGCGGCGTGCGCCACACGGGCGGATTGCATCGCGGCACCGATGGCGCGGTCGGCACCCCCGCCTACACCGAGGCCTGGACGGTGGTCGACGCGATGGTCTCGTATGCGCTCAACGAGCACGTGACCTTGCGCCTGAACGGCTACAACCTCGCCGACAAGCGTTATGTCGCGGCGATCAACAAGAGCGGGTATCGCTACACGCCCGGTACGCCGCGCACCTTCCTGCTGAGCGCGGACTTCCGCTTCTAGGCACTAACATCATCCCGTCGACACCGCACGCCCCTCGCAGGCTCCCGACATGCTGCTGCACATCCCCGCCGTCCTCGCCCCCGACCAAGTCGCCTCCATGCGGGCCCGGCTCGATGCCGCCGACTGGATCGACGGCCGGGCCACCGTCGGCGCGCAAGGCGCCCAGGTGAAGCGCAACGAACAACTGCCGGACCATGCGCCATTGCGGCGCGCGCTTGGCGACGAGGTGCTGGCTGCTCTGGCGTCCAACCCGCTGTTCCACGCCGCAACACTGCCAGCGCGCATCCTGCCGCCGCGCTTCAACCGTTATCGTGATGGCGGCGAGTACGGCTTCCACGTCGACGGCGCGGTGATGGCGCTGGCCGCCGACGCTGCGCAGTCCGCCGCGCAACTTCGCAGCGACGTCTCTTGCACGTTGTTCCTCGCGGAGCCGGACGAATACGAAGGTGGGGAGCTGTTGATCAGCGATACCTATGGCGAGCATGAAGTCAAACTGCCCGCTGGCGACCTGGTCGTGTACCCGTCGAGCAGCCTGCATCGGGTGGCGCCGGTCACGCGCGGCGCACGCGTCGCCTGCTTCTTCTGGGTCCAGAGCCTCGTGCGCGACGCCGAGCAGCGACGCCTGTTGTTGGAGCTGGATGCCTCGATCCAGTCGCTGACCGCAGGCGGTGCACCGCGGGAGCCGCTGTTGCGCCTGACCAACGCGTACCACAACCTGCTGCGACGCTGGGCGGAACCGTGAGCGACCACGCCATCGCGAGGCAACAACGCCGCGGGTTCTGGCTGCGTACGCTGCATCAATGGCACTGGATCAGCGCCGCGGTCTGCCTGGTCGGCATGCTCCTGTTCGCGGCCACCGGAGTGACCTTGAACCATGCAGCGCAGATCGAGGCCAAGCCAAGGGTGCAGAGGATCGAAGGCATCCTGCCCCCCGCGCTGCTGGCGGCTCTGGCCTCACGCAGCGAAGGCAACGGGCGGCTGCCGCAACCGGTCAGCGACTGGTTGCTGGCGACGCACGCCATCGACGCGGGGAATCGCCCCGCGGAGTGGTCGGAGGAGGAGGTCTACGTCTCGATGCCAGGCCCCGGCCGCGACGCTTGGCTCAGCATACAGCGAGCCGATGGCGCGCTGGAGTACGAGCGCACCGAACGCGGCGCCATCGCCTGGCTCAACGATCTCCACAAGGGCCGCAATACCGGCACCGCATGGAGCTGGTTCATCGACGTGTTCGCACTCGCCTGCATCGTTTTCACGGCGACCGGGCTGTTCCTGTTGCAGATGCATGCGCGCCAGCGCCGCAGCACCTGGCCGCTGGTCGCTTTGGGCATGCTGGTGCCGCTCCTGCTCGCCCTGTTGTTCATCCATTGACCGCCACGAAGATCCCGGAGTCCCTGCATGCGCCAGACCCTGACCATCGCCATCGGCGGCCTGCTCGCGGTGCCCGCCGCGCACGCCCAGGCCGGTGAACTTGCCATCAGCATCGAAGTGCCGCGCATTGATGCCGCCGAGTACCATCGCCCCTACGTCGCGGTGTGGGTGGAGGGCGCCGACCAGAAGGCCGTCGCCGACCTCGCCGTGTGGTACCAGCAACGGGAGGGCAAGGAAGGCCACGGCACCAAGTGGCTCCCCGACCTCCGCCAGTGGTGGCGCAAGAGCGGCCGCAACCTGCAGATGCCGGTGGACGGCGTGAGCGGGCCAACCCGACCGGTCGGCAAGCACGCGCTCAAGCTCGACGACAGGCATCCTGCCCTGGCGCGCCTGCCCGCCGGCAGGTACACCCTCGTAGTCGAAGCCGCGCGCGAAGTCGGCGGCCGCGAACTGCTGAAGATCCCCTTCGACTGGAAGAGCAAGCCCGGCAGCGGCAGCGCCCAAGGCAAGACCGAACTCGGTGCGGTCAGCCTGGCCAGCAAACCCTGATCCCGATCATTTCCCCGATTCCCGGAGCTCCCATGAAGCGTTCCCTGCTTGCCCTCGGCGCTGCGCTCGCGCTGCTGCCCCTCGCCGCCGCTGCACACAAGGCCTGGCTGCTGCCCTCGCAAACCGTGGTCGCCGGCGATGCGCCCACGATCACGGTGGACGGCGCCGTGTCCAACGACTTGTTCTACTTCAACCACGTGCCGCTGCGCATGGACGCGCTCGTGGTCACGGGCCCCGATGGCGCCACGGTGCAGGCCGCCAACCTCGCCACCGGCAAGCTGCGCAGCGTGTTCGACCTGACGCTTGCACGGCCGGGGACCTACCGCATCGCCACCGTCAACACGGGGCTGAATGCCACGTGGGAAGAGGGCGGGAAGCCGAAGCGCTGGCGCGGCAACGCCGCGGCCTTCGAACGCGAAGTGCCGAAGGGCGCGAAGGACCTCAAGATCTCGGAGGCGGTCGGCCGGGTCGAGACGTTCGTGACCAGCGGCACGCCGAACGACACCGCGCTGGCGTCGACCGGCCGCGGCATCGAACTCGCCCCGGTTACCCATCCGAACGACCTGTTCGCGGGCGAGCCCGCCACCTTCCGCCTGCTGGTCGACGGCAAGCCGTCGGCCGGGCTCGCGATCGAGATCGTGCGCGGCGGAACCCGGTACCGCAATGCGCAGGACGAAATCAAGGCAACCACCGACGCGAACGGCGCGTTCACCGTGACATGGCCCGAAGCCGGCATGTACTGGTTGGAAACCGCCACGGAGGACGCGAACACCAGCGTGCCGCTGGCCAAGCAACGCCGCCTCAGCTACGTGGCGACCCTCGAAGTCCTCCCGCAGTAAGCCGCTTGGCCGCGCCGCGAGACGCCGGGGGCCTCGCCACCCTCGGCGGCGAGACCATGGGCACGTCATGGAGCGTGCGGCTGCAAGCCGCGCGCAGCCTAGACCTGCACGCCCTGCATGCAGCCATCCAGGACCGGCTCGGGCGGATCGTCGCGGAGATGAGCACCTGGCGCGAGGATTCCTGCATCAGCGCCTACAACCGCGCCAGCGCCGGCACCTGGCTCGATATCCCGGTGGACTTCCATGCGGTGCTCGCATGCGCCCTGCGCGTGGCCGCCGCCAGCGATGGCGCCTTCGACCCCAGCATCGGGCCCATGGTCCGCGCATGGGGCTTCGGTGCACACGCGTCCGGGCGCGACCTGCCCGGCCGGGGTGCCTTAGAAGCCGCGCGCAGTTCGGTTGGGTGGCATCGCATCCGTTTGCGCGAGGAACCACGCCAAGTGTTGCAGCCGGGGAACCTCGAACTCGACCTGTCGGCGATCGCGAAAGGCCGTGGCGTCGATGTGGTGGTCGCACTGCTGCGTTCGCGCGGCATCCCGGCGGCGCTGGTCGAGGTAGGCGGCGAACTGCACGGCTACGGGCGGAAGGCCGACGCAACGCCATGGTTCGTGTTGGTCGAGGCCGGCCCCGAGGAAGCGGACCATGCCTTGCCGCCGCGCGTCCTCGCCCTCGACGGGATGGCGATCGCCACGTCCGGCGATCGCTGGCACCACTACGAGCGCGGCGGACGCCGCTACACGCACACCATCGATCCACGCAGCGGCGAACCGGTCCCGCATGCCCCGACTGCAGTGACCGTACTCGCGGATGACGCGATGCATGCGGATGCCTGGGCCACCGCGCTCGCGGTGCTCGGGCAGGAGGCCGGCCTGGTGCTGGCAGAACGCATCGGACTACCGGCACGTTATCTCTGGCGGGGGCAGGACGGCACCATGCAAGAGCGCATGTCGTCCGCCTTCGAAGGCCGACTGGCCGCATGACAGTGCCAAGGTTCCACGGCCGTGCGGTCGCCGGCAACCTGCTGGTCGGGTCACTGCTGCTCGTGCTTGCCCTCTGGTCTGTGCACCTGCAACCGGCGGCCTGGCCCGAGCCCACGCCGCTGGCCGCCCCCCGACTCTGGGCGGGAGTGGCAACCATCTTGTTCATTGGAGTTTGCGTCGCCGCCTGGCGCGCCCGCGATCGAGGGAACGCGCAAGGACACGCAGGCACTGCGGGCGGGTGGCGGGTGGTGCACGCCAGCCAGACCGGCTTTGCCGCGGATGTGGCGACGCGCACCGCCGAGGCGCTGCGCGCGGCAGGCCATGCAGCGAGCGTGCACGGCATCGGCGAAATCGAGATTGCATCGCTGCACGATGCACGCTGCCTGTTCGTGGCCAGCACCACCGGCGAGGGCGATCCTCCGGATGCCGCCCTGCGCTTCGCAGGGCAGGCTATGGCTGCGCCGGCGGCCCTCGCCGGCATGTCGTACGCGGTCCTCGCGCTGGGGGATCGCAAGTACGCCCGGTTCTGCGCGTTCGCGCGGCAACTCGACGATTGGCTGCAGGCATCCGGTGGCCATCGGCTATTCGACGTCGTGGAAGTGGACAACGCCGATCCCGGAGCCTTGCGCCACTGGCAGCACCATGTCGGGCTGCTCGCCGGCAGTACCGACCAGTCCGACTGGGCACGCCCGCGTTACACCGCCTGGACCCTGGTGCGGCGGCGCCTGCTCAATGCCGGCAGCGCGGGAGGCCCGGTCTACCAGATCGACTTGGCGCCACCGGGCGACCTTCGTGTCGAATGGCATGCAGGCGACATCGCCGAGATCGGCGCGCGACAACCGCCTGAATGCGTCGCCGGGTTCCTCGATGCCTGCGGCCTGGATCCGGGCGCCCAAGTCGACCTGGACGGCGAGCGCATGACCCTGCGCGACGCCCTCGCGGGTAGCTACCTCCCCGAAGGCTCCGGCGCCGCATCCGGGAGCGCACGCGACCTCGCGAAACGATTGCGCCCGCTCCCGCATCGCGAATACTCGATCGCCTCGCTTCCCTCGGACGGAATGCTGCAGCTGCTGGTGCGGCTGGTGCGGCGCGAGGACGGCCGACCGGGCCTCGGCAGCGGATGGCTGTGCCTCGGGGCAACGATCGGTGGCCAGATCGACCTGCGCATCCGCGGCAACCCGAACTTCCACCCCCCCGATCCCGGGCGTCCGCTCATCCTCGTGGGGAACGGGACCGGCCTCGCCGGCTTGCTCGCCCACCTCAAGGCACGCATCGCAGTCGGCGAGCATCGCAACTGGCTGGTGTATGGCGAGCGCAACGCCGCGCATGACGCCCTGCACGACGACATCCTCTCGGCATGGCAGGCAGGGGGACAGCTCGCCTTCCTCGATCGCGTCTACTCCCGCGACGGAAAGCCGATGCGCTACGTGCAGGACGCACTGCGCGGGCACGCGGACCGCTTGCTTGCATGGGCCGATGCAGGGGCGGCGATCTATGTCTGCGGCAGTCTGAATGGCATGGCGCCGGCGGTCGACGAGGTCCTGACAGAGGTGCTTGGCACGGAACGATTGGCGAACCTGGCGATCGAAGGACGTTATCGTCGCGACGTGTACTGAGCCTCGCGCCCGGATCAGGCCTGCTCCGGCACCAGCGCCGTGGATCGCACCACCAGCAGCGTCCCCCCACCGTCGATCGCATGGCGCACGCGGGTGGCACCACCGTGCAGGATCGCGGTATCGCCCGCGGACAGCTGGCCCAGCGTGGATCCGCCCTCGAAGCGCGCGCCGCCGGCGACCATGTGCAGTGCCCAGGCCTGGTCCGGTTCCACGAACACCACCATCGGTCCGACCAGCGGGCGTACCCACAACCGCGCATCCACCCGCCCGCGCTTCCACATCAAGTTGAAGTCGCGCGTCGGGCCGTCCAGCAATTCGCCGAGCAAGGCGCGTTCGCCGGCGAAGGCGTGGCGATCGTGCGGCGGATGCAGCGTAGCGACCTCGCCATCGTCGAACCGCAGGCGCAAGCCATTGCCGGACAGCAGGACCAGTTCGCGATCGACGCCCGGGAACGCAGAGAACGGGGCGTCGGCCTCGATCTCGGCGATCGACAGCCGCCAGTCCCAGTCGTCGATGTCGGGTTCCCGCAGAACCTCGGAGGTCCAGCCGGCGCCGTTCTTCCAGCGCATCCTGCGCTGGTCGGCGGCACGCACCACGAACGACGACTGCGGCGACGGGATCTCCATCGCCACAGTCTAGCCGCGCGGGTCGTGCGCCTGTTCAGCGGCGGGCGACGGGCTTCGGCGCGGGCTTGGCGGCGGTCGCCTTGGCCGGGACGCGCGCGCCACCGACGACGATGCGGTCGCGGTTCTTCTCGACCGTCTTCAGGCCGATGCCCTTGACCATCGCCAGCTGCTCCGCGCTGCGGAACGCGCCGTTCGACTTGCGGTAATCGACGATCGCCTGCGCCTTGGCCGGGCCGACGTTGAGCAGCACGCGGTCGATGGTGGCGGCGTCGGCGGTATTGATGTTGACGGTCTCGCCGGCGATGGCGGCGCCAGCCAGGGCCAGCGAGAGGACCAGCGAGGACAGCAGGGTGGTCAGGGACTTCATGTCGGGCTCCTTGTCGGGTGTCGGGATGGCGGGCCGCGGCGCGACCCGGTGAACACACGATGCCGATCGCGCCGGCGCCGGCGTATCGGCGATTGGCACGCCGTCGCACCCGGCTTCGCCCCGCCCTGCCGTCGGGAAACCCTCACCCCCCGGCGCTAGAATGGCGGCCTCTCTTCGCAGGACCCGATGCCATGGATGCCAGCCAGGCCAAGCAGTTCATCGATGCCAAGTGGGACGACGAGATCGTCCCGCAACTGGTCGAGTACATCCGCATCCCCAACAAGTCGCCGATGTTCGACGCCGACTGGGTCGCCAACGGCCACATGGACCGCGCGGTGGCGCTGATGGAAACCTGGGCGCGCGCGCAGGACATCCCTGGGATGACCCTGGAAGTGGTGCAGCTGGAAGGGCGCACCCCGCTGATCTTCATCGAAGTGCCGGCCGCCAACGGCGGGCGCGACGACGACTGCGTGCTGCTGTACGGCCACCTCGACAAGCAGCCCGAGATGACCGGCTGGGACAAGGGCAAGGGTCCGTGGGAGCCGGTGCTCGAAGGCGACCGCCTGTACGGCCGCGGCGGCGCCGACGACGGCTACGCGCTGTTCGGCTCGCTGGCGGCGGTGATGGCGTTGCAGGCGCAAGGCGCGCCGCATGCGCGCTGCGTGGTCCTGATCGAGGCGTGCGAGGAATCCGGCAGCTACGACCTGCCGGCGTACGTGGACCACCTGGCCGAACGCATCGGCAAGCCCTCGCTGGTGGTCTGCCTGGATTCCGGTTGCGGCAACTACGAGCAACTGTGGTGCACCACCTCGCTGCGCGGCCTGGCCGGCGGCAACCTGACGGTCAAGGTGCTGTCCGAGGGCGTGCATTCCGGCGATGCCTCGGGGATCGTGCCGTCCAGCTTCCGCATCATCCGCGAGCTGCTGTCGCGCCTCGAGGACCAGGCCACCGGCCGCATCCTGGTCGACGGCCTGCACGTCGAGATCCCGGCCGAGCGCCGTGCGCAGGCGGCCAAGGTGGCGGAGGTGCTGGGCACCGAGGTCTACGACAAGTTCCCGTTCCTGCCGGGGATGACGCCGATGGGCGACGACCTGCAGGAGCTCGTGCTCAACCGCACCTGGCGGCCGGCGCTGTCGATCACCGGCGTCGACGGCATCCCGCCGCTGGCCTCGGCCGGCAACGTGCTGCGCCCGCATACCGCGCTCAAGCTCAGCCTGCGCCTGCCGCCGACCCTCGACGGCAAGCGCGGCGGCGAGCTGCTGCAGGACGTCCTGCTGAAGGACCCGCCGTACGGCGCCGAAGTCAGCCTGCACCTGGAGAAGGCCAGCACCGGCTGGAACGCGCCGGCACTGGTGCCGTGGCTGGAAGGAGCGATCGACCGTGCCAGCCAGGAAGTGTTCGGCAAGCCCGCGATGTTCATGGGCGAAGGCGGCACGATCCCGTTCATGGGCATGCTCGGCGAGAAGTTCCCGGGGGCGCAGTTCATGATCACCGGCGTGCTGGGCCCGCATTCCAACGCGCATGGCCCCAACGAGTTCCTGGACATCCCGATGGGCAAGGGCGTCACCGCCTGCGTGGCGCGGGTGATCACCGAGCACCATGCGGCCAGCCTGCGCGGCGAGACCACCGGCGTGGCCGCGGTGGCCGGCGGCAGCCACCACGGCGAACACGGCTGCTGCTGAGGCGGTCCCGCTGGCGTCGTTGCACTGCAACGGGACACGCCCTGCCCGGCTGCTAGGATGCCCCTGCGGCATCCATCAACCATCGGGGGAGGGAGCATGTTCGACGGCATTCTCGGTTACGTGGTCGGCGGCCTGGTGATCGGCCTGTTGGCCCGGCTGTTCAAGCCTGGCGCGGATCCCATGGGTTGGATCATGACGATCCTGCTCGGCATCGTCGGCGCGGTCGCCGGCGGTTGGGCATCGACCCAGTTCGGACTGGGCCGGATGATGACCTGGGTGGCGGCGGTGGTCGCCGCGATCATCCTGCTGTTCGTCTACGAGGCGATGCGCAAGAAGAAATAAGCGCAGCCGCATGCCACCTGCGACGCCCCGCATCGCGGGGCGTCGTCGTTTGCGCCGGAGTCAAGCGCCGTTGGCGTGCAGCAATTCGCCCCAGCTCGGCGGCGCAGGCCACTCCGCCCCTTGGTTGCCTTCCAGCACGCGGCGCAGGTCGCGCCGGTCGAGCTGCGGCGCCATCCGGTGCAGCAGGCTCAGGGCGTACTCGCGCAGCACCCGCCCGCGCGGCACCACGGCCCAGGTCACGCATTCGGGGATTTCCGGCGGCGCCTCGAGGATGCGCAGGTCCTCGTCGCTCGCGTCCACCGCCATTTCGGCAAGCAGGCCCGCGCCCAAGCCGGCACGCACGTAAGTCTTGATCAGGTTGGCGTCGCGCGCGGTCATGCCGACCTGCGGCGCCACGCCGGCACCCGCGAAGGCGCGCTGCAGCGAGGAATCCGCACGGGTCGAGGACTCATAGCTGATTAGCGGATGCGCAGCGAGCTCGGCCAGGGTCGGTGGGTGCGCGAGCCCGGCCAGCGGATGCTCGCGCTGCACCAGCAGGACGCGCCGCCAGCGGTACAGCGGCACCGCCACCCCGCCCTGCGGCACGCTGCCCGCGGTGCTGATCAGGGCGAGGTCGGCCTGGTCCAGCCAGTTCAACACCTCGGCATCGCCGGCGGCGAGCAGGTCCACGTTGACCTGCGGGAACTCGCGCTTGACCGCCGCGATCACCGGCGGCAACACGTACCGTGCCTGCGTATGGGTGGTCGCCAACAGCAGCCGCCCGCTGAGCTCGCCGCGCTCGTTGGCGGCATAACTGCGGATGTTGGCGACTTCGGCCAGCACCTTGCGCGCGTGCTCGATCACCCGCACGCCGGCCGGCGCGACGCTCTCTAGGCTGCGGCCGCGGCGCACGAACAGCTGGAAGCCGAGTTCGTCCTCCAGCGCCTTCAGCTGCTTGGACAAGCCAGGCTGGGTGGCATGCACGCGTTCCGCGGCCTGGGTGATGTTCAGGCCGGAATCCGCGATCGCGACGAGATAGCGGAGCTGGGTCAGGGTCATGGGGAAGCCCTACATATCGCTATATCAAGATATTGCGATGGAGGATACCGGCAGCTGCGGCCTTTGCCAAACATGGCTCATGCGCCTGCGGCATGAGTCTGGGTCGCCTCGGCATTTCCCTGCCGCGACCACCGGCCCTACCGTCTTCGGTCGCGGCCTGGCCGCTGGCATCCCTCGCGCGGCGTTGACCCCGATGCCGGCAGCATCGACTGCGCATCCCCCGCCTTCCTCTTCCTCCAGGCCGATCCCATGAGCCTCCACGACAGCATCCTCGACACCATCGGCGGCACCCCGGTGGTCCGCCTGCACCGCATCGGCCCCGGCCACGTCCGGCTCTACGCCAAGGTCGAATCCTTCAACCCCGGCGGTTCGGTGAAGGATCGCCTGGCACTGGCCATCGTCCTCGACGCCGAACGCAAGGGCCTGCTCAAGCCCGGCGACACCATCGTCGAGGCGACCTCGGGCAATACCGGCGTGGCGCTGGCGATGGTCGCCGCAGCGCGTGGCTACAAGTTCGTGGCGGTGATGACCGAGACCTTCTCGATCGAGCGGCGCAAGCTGATGCGCGCCTACGGCGCCAAGGTCATCCTCACTCCCGCCGCCGAGCGCGGCAGCGGCATGGTCCGCCGCGCCGAGGCGCTGGCCGCCCAGCACGGCTGGTTCCTGGCACGGCAATTCGCCAATCCCGCCAACCCGGCCTACCACCGCAGCACCACCGCCGCCGAGATCCTGCGCGATTTCGCCGGCCGCCGGCTCGACCATTTCGTCACCGGCTGGGGCACCGGCGGCACCCTGACCGGGGTCGGCGAAGTGCTCAAGCTGGCGCGGCCCGAGGTCCGGATCACCGCCGCCGAGCCGACCGCCGCCCCGCTGCTGCAGGGCCAGCCGTGGTCGCCGCACAAGATCCAGGGCTGGACCCCGGACTTCGTGCCGGACGTCCTGAACCGCGACATCGCGGATGCGGTGCTGTCGATCGACGATGCCGAGGCGATCGCCACCGCGCGGC
>JAFLEC010000050.1 GCA_017302095.1 Lysobacterales bacterium
GGGGCTCGCGCTTCGGGCGCTCCGCGCGTTCCGGGCGTGGCGCGTGCTCGCGCGGCTCGAAGGTGCGCTCGGGCACCGCCGGCTGCGGCAACAGCAACGGCGTCTTGCCCTGCACCAGCTTGGCCAGCGCGGCGGCGATCTCGACCGCCGGCACGTTCTTCTCGCGCTCGTAGCGCTCGACCAGGTCGCGGAACACCGACAGGTCGTCGCTGGCCAGCGCGGATTCGATCTTGTCCAGGAACTTGGCCACCCGGCGCTCGTTGACGGCGTCGACGCTGGGCAGGTTCATCTGCTCGATCTTCTGCCGGGTGGCGCGCTCGATCGCGCCCAGCATCCCGCGCTCGCGCGGCGCCACGAACAGGATCGCCTCGCCCTTGCGGCCGGCGCGGCCGGTGCGGCCGATCCGGTGCACGTAGCTTTCGGTGTCGTAGGGGATGTCGTAGTTCAGCACGTGGCTGATGCGGTCGACGTCCAGCCCGCGCGCGGCGACGTCGGTCGCCACCAGCACGTCCAGCTGGCCGTCCTTCAGTCGCTGGATGGTGCGCTCGCGCATCTTCTGGTCGACGTCGCCGTTGATCGCCGCGGCGCTGAAGCCGCGCGCCGCAAGCTTCTCGGCCAGCTCGTCGGTGCCCAGCTTGGTCCGCGCGAACACGATCATCGCCTCGAACGGTTCGGCTTCCATGATCCGGGTCAGCGCGTCGAGCTTGTTCACCCCGCTGACCATCCAGAAGCGCTGGCGGATGTTCTCGGCGGTGGTGGTCTGCGCCTTGATCGCGATCTCGACCGGATCCTTCAGGTAGGTCTGCGCGATGCGCTTGATCTGCGCCGGCATGGTCGCCGAGAACAGCGCCACCTGGCGGGTCTCGGGGGTCTTCTTCAGCACCGCCTCGACGTCGTCGATGAAGCCCATGCGCAGCATCTCGTCGGCTTCGTCCAGCACCAGCATGCGCAGCTGCGACAGGTCCAGCGAGCCGCGCTCGAGGTGGTCGATCACCCGGCCCGGGGTGCCGACCACGACGTGCACGCCGCGCTTGAGCGCGCCCAGCTGCGGCATGTAGCTCTGGCCGCCGTAGATCGGCAGGACGTGGAAGCCGGGGATGTGGTGGGCGTATTTCTGGAAGGCCTCGGCGACCTGGATCGCCAGTTCGCGGGTGGGGGCCAGCACCAGCACCTGCGGCTTGCCGGGCGAGGGGTCCAGCCGTGCCAGCGCGGGCAGGGCGAAGGCCGCGGTCTTGCCGGTGCCGGTCTGGGCCTGGCCCAGCACGTCGCGGCCGGCGAGCAGCGGCGGGATGGTCTGGGCCTGGATCGGGCTGGGCGATTCGTAGCCGACATCGCGCAGCGCGTGCAGCAGCGCCTCGGGCAGGCCAAGGTCGGAGAACAGGATGGACGGTGTGTCGGCGCTCATGGGGCCAGTGGCGTGATCGCCGGCGAGAACAGGGCACACAGTGTACGCGCCGGCCGTGGAGCACGGGCTCCACGCGGCCTGCCGGCTACCATGGCCGCATGCACCTGCCGGTTTTCGACAACGCCTTCCTGCGCGCGCTGCCCGGCGACCCGGAACCGCGCAATTTCGCCCGCCAGGTCGAAGGCGCCGCATGGTCCGTGGTCGCGCCGACCCCGGTGGCCGCGCCGCGGTTGCTGGCGCATTCGCGGGAAATGGCGGCGGAGCTGGGCTTCGACGAGGCCGACCTGGCCTCGCCGGCGTTCGCCGCGGTGTTCGGCGGCAACGCGCTGCTGCCGGGCATGCAGCCGTACGCGACCAACTACGGCGGGCACCAGTTCGGCCACTGGGCGCGCCAGTTGGGGGATGGCCGGGCGATCAGCCTGGGCGAGGCGGTGCTGGCCGACGGCCATCGCCGCGAGCTGCAGCTCAAGGGCGCGGGGCCGACCCCGTATTCGCGCGGTGCCGATGGCCGCGCGGTGCTGCGTTCCTCGATCCGCGAATTCCTGTGCAGCGAGGCGATGCACCACCTTGGCATCCCGACCACCCGGGCGTTGAGCCTGGTCGGTACCGGCGAGGGCGTGGTCCGCGACATGCTGTACGACGGCCACCCCGAGGTGGAGCCGGGCGCCATCGTCTGCCGAGTGGCGCCCTCGTTCCTGCGCTTCGGCCATTTCGAGCTGCCGTCGATGCGCGGCGACATCGACCTGTTGCGGCGCCTCGTCGACTTCTGCATCGCCCGCGCGGCGTTTGAATGGAATGCTCCGCACCTGGCGGGGCGGGGTGAGGCCTTGCATGCCGACTGGTTCGGCGAGGTCTGCGAACGCACCGCGCACCTGGTCGCGGGCTGGATGCGGGTCGGCTTCGTCCACGGCGTGCTCAATACCGACAACATGTCGATCCTCGGCTTGACGATCGACTACGGCCCGTACGGCTGGATCGATGCCTACGACCCGGACTGGACGCCGAACACCACCGATGCGGCGGGCCGCCGCTACCGCTTCGGCTGGCAGCCGCGGGTGGCCTACTGGAACCTCGGCCAGCTGGCGCGTGCGCTGTCGCCGCTGTTCGCCGATCCGGCGCCGCTGCAGGACGGGCTGGCCCGTTTCGCCACGGCGTTCACCGACGCCGACCGCGACGCCACGGCGCGCAAGCTGGGCCTGGCCGAATGCCGCGACGACGACGTCGAGCGGATGCGCGCGTTGCACGGCCTGCTGCAGGTGCACGAGGTGGACATGACCCTGTGGTTCCGCGCGCTGGCCGACCTCGACCCGCAGGCGCCTTCGCTGCAGCCGCTGGAGGCCGCGTTCTACGACCCCGGCAAGCGGGCCGCCGGCGAGGCCGCATTCATGGACTGGCTCGCCGGGCATGCCGCGCGCCTGCGCGAGGACCCGCTGCCTGCCAGCGAACGCCGTGCGCGGATGCACGCCGCCAACCCGAAATACGTGCTGCGCAACTGGCTGGCGCAGGAGGCGATCGACCGCGCGCATGCCGGCGACCTCGGTGGCGTCGAGACCTTGCTCGAGGTGATGCGCCGGCCCTACGACGACCAGCCGGGGCGCGAACACTTCGCCGGCAAGCGGCCGGAGTGGGCGAAGGACCGGGTCGGTTGCTCGATGCTGTCCTGCAGTTCCTGACGCCGGGCATCGCCCCGGCGTCCGTGGGGCGTCACTTGCCCTTCTTTTCCTTCTTGGCCGCACGCTTCTCTTTCAGCGATTTCTCCGGCTTCTTCTTCTCGTTCTTCTTCTGGTCCATGCCCTTGCTCATGGTGCTCTCCTTCGGTTGTCGGATGGGGGCGGACTACAATGGTGCATGCCCCTGATCACCTTGCAAAGCGTCGACTACAGCGTCGGCGGTCCCTTGTTGCTGGAACGCGTCGACCTGGCCATCGAACCCGGCGAGCGCATCGCCCTGATCGGCCGCAATGGCGCCGGCAAGTCGACCCTGCTCAAGCTGCTGTCGGGCGAGCTCAAGCCGGACGACGGCGAGGTGCGGGTCGAGGGCGGTCGGCGGATCGCGCGGCTGGAGCAGGAAGTCCCGCAGGATGCGGTGGGCAGCGTGTTCGACGTGGTCGCCGCCGGGCTGGGCGACCTCGGCGCCTTGCTCGCCGACTACCACCACCTGATCCATGCCGATGAGGTCGACACCGATGCGCTGGCCGCGGTGCAGGCGAGGATCGAGGCCGCGCAGGGCTGGGCGCTGGATCGCCGCGTGGTCGAGACCCTCGAGCGCCTGCAACTGGACGGCGATGCCGATTTCGGGCGGCTCTCGGGCGGGATGAAGCGCCGGGTGCTGCTGGCGCGCGCGCTGGTGTCGAACCCCGACCTGCTGCTGCTGGACGAGCCGACCAACCACCTGGACATCGCCGCGATCGACTGGCTGGAAGGCTTCCTGAAGCAGTGGAGCGGGGCGCTCGTGTTCATCACCCACGACCGCCGCTTCCTGCGCGCGCTGGCGACCCGCATCGTCGAGATCGACCGCGGCCGGGTGACCAGCTGGCCGGGCGACTGGGACAACTACCAGCGCCGCAAGGAAGAGCGCGCCAATGCCGAGGCGCAGGAAAACGCCCGCTTCGACAAGCTGCTGGCGCAGGAGGAGGCCTGGATCCGGCAGGGCATCAAGGCCCGCCGCACCCGCGACGAGGGGCGGGTGCGACGGCTCAAGGCGATGCGCGTGGCGCGGGCCGAGCGCCGGGAGCAGGCCGGCAACGTGAAGATGGCCACCGCGCAGGCCGGCGAATCCGGGAAGAAGGTAATCGAGGCGCGCGGGGTCGACTTCGCGCACGGCGACAACGCCCTGGTGCGCGGCTTCAGCACCACCATCCTGCGCGGGGACCGGATCGGCCTGGTCGGTCCCAATGGCAGCGGCAAGACCACGCTGCTCAAGCTGCTGCTGGGCGAACTGGCGCCACAGGCCGGCGAAGTGCGCCAGGGCACGCAGTTGCAGGTCGCGTATTTCGACCAGTACCGGGCGACCCTGCGCGAGGACTGGAACGCGATCGAGAACGTGGCCGAGGGTCGCGAAAGCGTGACCGTGGGCGGCAAGCCCAAGCACGTCATCGGCTACCTGCAGGATTTCCTGTTCACCCCGGAGCGCGCGCGGGCGCCGATCACCCGCCTGTCGGGCGGCGAACGCAACCGCCTGCTGCTGGCGCGGCTGTTCGCCCAGCCCTCCAACCTGCTGGTGATGGACGAGCCGACCAACGACCTCGACGTCGAGACCCTGGAGCTGCTGGAGGAATTGCTCGCCGACTACCCGGGGACCCTGCTGCTGGTCAGCCACGACCGCGATTTCCTGGACAACGTGGTGACCTCCACCCTGGTGATGGAGGGCGATGGGCGCATCGGCGAATACGTGGGTGGCTACAGCGATTGGCTGCGCCAGCGGTCGGTGGCATCGGGACCGGCCGCCAGGCCGCAGCCGTCGGCGCCCGTCCCCGCGAAGTCACCCGCGGCGAGCGCGGTGCCCGCCAAGGCCAAGCTCAGCTACAAGGACGCCCGCGAGCTGGAGCAGCTGCCGCAGCGGATCGAGATGCTGGAGGCGCAGGTGGGGGGATTCACCGCGCGCATGGGCGAAGCCGGCTACTTCCAGCGCGACCCCGCCGCGATCGCGGCGGACAACGCGGCGCTGGCGGCCGCCCAAGCCGAGCTCGACGCGGCCTATGCGCGCTGGGAGCAGCTCGAGGGCGGCTGAGGCCTGCGGACTGGCGTCGATTTCACCCCGGCGATGCCCCCGGGTATGGCCGTGCAAGCCCCGCGCCGGCTAAACTAGCGGGGATAAGTAGACGAGGCACGCGCGTGCTGGCCGAATACCTGCCCACCCTCCTGTTCCTGGTCGTCGCGACCGGCATCGGCATCGCCCTGATCATCGTGGGCAACCTGCTCGGCACCAAGCGGCCCGACGCCGAGAAGCTCTCGCCCTACGAGTGCGGATTCAACGCATTCGAGGACGCGCGCATGCAGTTCGACGTGCGCTACTACCTGGTCGCGATCCTGTTCATCGTCTTCGACCTCGAGATCGCGTTCGTCTTCCCGTGGGCGCTGGTGTTCCGCGAGCTCGGGGTCTTCGGCCTGGTCGAGATGGGCGTGTTCCTGGCCCTGCTGCTGATCGGGTTCATCTACGTCTGGAAGCGCGGCGCGCTGGAGTGGGAATGAGCAACATCGTCCAGAACATCCTGGAAGCCGCCAGCAATCCGCTGCCCGAAGGGCGGCTGGACGACATCCTGCGCCCGGACGGCGACAACCCGCTGCTGCAGCACGGCTTCGTGACCACCAGCCTCGACGCGTTGTGGAACTGGGCGCGCACCGGCTCGATGTGGCCGATGACCTTCGGCCTGGCCTGCTGCGCGGTGGAGATGATGCAGGCGGGCGCGGCTCGCCTCGACCTCGACCGCTACGGCGTGGTGTTCCGCCCGTCGCCGCGCCAGTCCGACGTGATGATCGTGGCCGGCACCCTGTGCAACAAGATGGCGCCCGCACTGCGCAAGGTCTACGACCAGATGCCCGACCCCAAATGGGTGATCTCGATGGGCAGTTGCGCCAACGGCGGCGGCTACTACCACTATTCGTACTCGGTGGTCCGCGGCTGCGACCGCGTGGTCCCGGTCGACGTCTACGTGCCGGGTTGCCCGCCGACCGCCGAGGCGCTGGTCTACGGCATCCTGCAGCTGCAGAAGAAGATCCGCCGGATGGAGCAGAACCCGTTCTCGGGCGCGCCCAAGGCCGAAGGGGCGCGCGCATGACCGCGCTTGCCAACGAGCTCGCGACCCGCTTCGGCGACGCCGCCGTGCACGTCGCCCGGCCGCGCGGCGAAGTGACCCTGGTGGTCGATGCCGCGGATTGGCTGGCGACCTGCACCGCGCTGCGCGACGACTTCGGCTTCGACACCTTCATCGACCTGTGCGGCCTGGACTACCTCGGCTACGGCACCGACGAGTGGGATACCGACGGCGTCTCCGCCGAGGGCTTCAGCCGCGGCGTCGAGGGCAGGGGCCCCGGTCGCTTCAAGTGGGGCGAGCAGCCCAGCCACCAGGTCGCGCAACCCGGCACCGATGCGCCGGACGCGATCGCCGGTCGCCGCTACGGCGTGGTCCTGCACCTGCTGTCGATCGCCCGCAACCTGCGCCTGCGGGTGCGCTGCCTGGCCGACGACGACGGCATGCCGGTGGTCGCCTCGGTGACCGGCCTGTGGGCCGGCGCCAACTGGTTCGAGCGCGAGGCGTTCGACCTGTTCGGCATCGTCTTCGAGGGGCATCCGGACCTGCGCCGGATCCTCACCGACTACGGCTTCGTCGGGCATCCCTTCCGCAAGGACTTCCCGCTGATCGGCAACGTCGAAGTCCGCTACGACGCCGACCGCAAGCGCGTGGTGTACGAACCCGTGACCAGCGTGGAGCCGCGCGTCGGCGTGCCGCGCGTGGTCCGCGACGATGCCCGCTACGCGACCGCCGAGGGCGAGCGCGGCGGCAAGATCCTCGACCGGGAGGCGCGTCGATGAGCGTCGTGCAGGGCAGCGAAGGCTTCGCCAGCAACAGCGCGGAAGCCGCCCAGGAAATCCGCAACTACACGCTGAACTTCGGTCCCCAGCATCCGGCCGCGCACGGCGTGCTGCGCCTGATCCTGGAGATGGACGGCGAGATCGTGCGCCGCGCCGACCCGCACATCGGCCTGCTGCACCGAGGGACCGAGAAGCTGGCCGAATCCAAGCCGTTCAACCAGTCGATCGGCTACATGGACCGCCTGGACTACGTGTCGATGATGTGCAACGAGCACGCCTACGTGCGCGCCATCGAGACGCTGATGGGGATCGAGGCGCCCGAGCGGGCGCAATGGATCCGCACCATGTTCGACGAGGTGACGCGCATCCTGAACCACCTCATGTGGGTGGGCTCGAACGCGCTCGACCTCGGCGCGATGGCGGTGTTCCTGTACGCCTTCCGCGAGCGCGAGGAGCTGATGGACTGCTACGAGGCGGTCAGCGGCGCGCGCATGCACGCGGCGTACTACCGCCCGGGCGGCGTCTACCGCGACCTGCCGGCGCGGATGCCGCAGTACAAGGAATCGCCGTGGCGCAAGGGCGCCAAGCTCAAGCGCTTCAACGCGTGGCGCGAAGGCTCGCTGCTCGACTACCTCGAGCACTTCTGCGAGGACTTCCCGAAGCGCGTCGACGAGTACGAGACCCTGCTCACCGACAACCGCATCTGGAAGCAGCGCACGGTCGGCATCGGCGTGGTCAGCCCCGAGCAGGCCAAGGCCTGGGGCATGAGCGGCCCGATGCTGCGCGGTTCCGGGATCGAATGGGACCTGCGCAAGAAGCAGCCCTACGCGAAGTACGCCGAGGTCGACTTCGACATCCCGGTGGGCGCCAACGGCGACTGCTACGACCGCTACCTCGTCCGCATCGCGGAGATGCGCGAGTCCACCCGGATCATCGCCCAGTGCGTGGCATGGCTGAAGGCCAACCCGGGTCCGGTGATGCTGGACAACTACAAGGTGGCGCCGCCGTCGCGTGAAGCGATGAAGGACGACATGGAAGCCCTCATCCATCACTTCAAGCTGTTCTCGGAAGGCTATTGCGTGCCGGCCGGCGAGACCTACGCCGCGGTGGAGGCCCCGAAGGGCGAGTTCGGCTGCTACCTGGTGAGCGACGGCGCCAACAAGCCGTTCCGCGTGCACCTGCGCGCGCCGGGCTTCGCGCACCTGTCGTCGATGGACGAGATCGTGAAGGGCCACATGCTGGCCGACGTGGTGGCGATGATCGGAACCTACGACATCGTCTTTGGCGAAGTGGACCGCTGACCGATGAAAGCAACCGGCAATTTCGAGAACGCGCGCAACGTCGACCCGATGGTCGTGCTGAGCGACGCCACCCGCGCCCACATCGACCACTGGCTGGGCAAGTTCCCGCCGGACCGCAAGCGCTCGGCCGTGCTGCAGGGGCTGCATGCGGCGCAGGAACAGAATGGGGGCTGGCTGAGCGACGAGCTGATCGCCGCAGTGGCGAAGTACCTGGACCTGCCGCCGGTGTGGGCCTACGAGGTCGCCACGTTCTACTCGATGTTCGAGACCGAGCGGGTCGGCCGCAACAACGTGGCCTTCTGCACCAACATCAGCTGCTGGCTCAACGGCGCCGAGGACCTGGTCGCCCACGCCGAGAAGAAGCTGGGTTGCAGGCTCGGCGAATCCACCGCCGACGGCCGCATCTACCTCAAGCGCGAGGAGGAGTGCGTCGCCGCCTGCTGCGGCGCGCCGGTGGTCGTGATCAACGGGCATTACCACGAGAAGCTCGACGCCGCCAAGGTGGACGCGCTGCTGGACGGGCTCAAGTAATGGGCGGGCATTCGCACTATTCAGAGGGCTACGGCCCGGTCGGCCCGGCGCCGAAGGAGCACCAGGCGGTCTACACGACGCTGCACTTCGACAAGCCGTGGTCGTACGAGAACTACCTCAAGACCGGCGGCTACCAGGCGCTGCGCAGGATCCTCGCCGAGAAGATCCCGCCCGCCGACGTGATCGAGATGGTCAAGCAGTCGGGCCTGCGCGGCCGCGGCGGCGCGGGCTTCCCGACCGGCCTGAAGTGGAGCTTCATGCCCAAGGGCCCGGGCCAGAAGTACATCCTGTGCAACTCGGACGAATCCGAGCCGGGCACCGCCAAGGACCGCGACATCCTGCGCTACAACCCGCATGCGGTGATCGAGGGCATGGCGATCGCCTGCTACGCCACCGGCAGCACCGTGGCCTACAACTACCTGCGCGGCGAGTTCCACCACGAACCCTTCGAGCACCTCGAGGAAGCCACCGCCGAGGCCTACCGGCACGGCTGGCTGGGCAAGGACATCCTCGGCAGCGGCGTCGACATCGACCTCTACAACGCGCTGGGCGCGGGCGCCTACATCTGCGGCGAGGAAACCGCCCTGATGGAGTCGCTGGAGGGCAAGAAGGGCCAGCCGCGCTACAAGCCGCCGTTCCCGGCCAACTTCGGCCTGTACGGCAAGCCGACCACGATCAACAACACCGAGACCTACGCCTCGGTCCCGGCGATCGTGCGCAACGGCCCCGAGTGGTTCATGAGCCTCGGCAAGCCGAACAACGGCGGCTGCAAGATCTTCTCGGTCTCCGGCCACGTCGCCAACCCGGGCAACCACGAGATCCGCCTCGGCACGCCGTTCTCCGAGCTGCTGGAGCTCTGCGGCGGGATGCGCCAGGGCCACCGCATCAAGGGCGTGATCCCGGGCGGCTCCTCGATGCCGGTGCTGCCGGGCGAGGTGATGATGGGCCTGACGATGGACTACGACGCCATCCAGAAGGCCGGCTCCGGCCTCGGTTCCGGCGCGGTGATCGTGATGGACGAGACCACCTGCATGGTCCGCGCCTGCCGCCGCATCTCGCGCTTCTACTGGAAGGAAAGCTGCGGCCAGTGCACCCCTTGCCGCGAGGGCACCGGCTGGATGCACCGCATGCTCGACCGCATCTGCAACTTCGAGGCCACCCTCGACGACCTGCAGATGCTGCGCGCCGCCGCCGGGCAGATCGAGGGCCACACCATCTGCGCCTTCGGCGAAGCCGCCGCATGGCCGGTGCAGGGCTTCCTGCGCCATTTCTGGCGTGAATTCGAATACGCCATCGTGAACAAGCGCTTCTACGTCGACGACGAGCGCGCGGGCACGCTGGCCAAGGCCGACAAGGTGGCTGCGTGAGCGCACAACCCGTCAACCCGAACCTGCCGCCCGACCACGTCACCGTCTTCATCGACGGCCAGGAGCTCGCCACGCCGAAGGGCGCGATGATCATCCACGCCGCGGACAAGGCCGGCATCCCGATCCCGCGCTTCTGCTACCACGAGAAGCTGCCGATCGCCGCCAACTGCCGCATGTGCCTGGTCGACACCGAAGTCGGCGGGCGCGCGGCGCCGAAGCCGTCGCCGGCCTGCGCCACCCCGGTGATGGACGGCATGAAGGTCTTCACCCGCAACGACAAGGCGCTGAAGGCACAGCGCAACGTGATGGAATTCCTGCTGATCAACCATCCGCTGGACTGCCCGATCTGCGACCAGGGCGGCGAGTGCGAACTGCAGGACCTGTCGCTGGGCTACGGCCGCTCGGTCAGCCGCTTCGTCGAGCGCAAGCGCGTGGTCGCCGACGAGGACCTGGGCCCGCTGGTCGCCACCGAGATGACCCGCTGCATCCAGTGCACCCGCTGCGTGCGCTTCACCGCGGACATCGCCGGCACCTACGAGCTGGGCGGCATGCAGCGTGGCGAGAACCTGCAGATCGGCACCTATGACGGCAAGCCGCTGACCACGGAACTGTCCGGCAACGTGATCGACGTGTGCCCGGTGGGTGCGCTGACCAACAAGGTCTTCCGATTCCGCGCCCGCCCGTGGGAGCTCACCGCCCGGCCGTCGCTCGGCTACCACGATGCGCTCGGCAGCAACCTGTTCCACCACGTGCGCCGCGGCGAGATCCTGCGCAGCGTGCCGCGCGACAACGAAGCCGTGAACGAATGCTGGCTGTCGGACCGCGACCGCTACGCGCATGAAGGCCTGTACGCCGCCGACCGCGCGACCGTGCCGCTGCTGCGGGACGGCGACCCGGCGGTCGACGACGGCTGGCGCGAGGCCAGCTGGGAAGAGGCGCTGGCCAAGGCCGCGAAGATCCTGCGCGACAACGCCGCCGACGCACTCGGCATGCTGGTGCACCCGGCGACCTCGAACGAGGAGGGCGCGCTGCTCGCGCGCATGGCCGGCGCCCTCGGCACCGGCAACCTCGACCACCGCATCGCCCAGGCCGACCTGTCGGACGGCGCGGTCGCCGAGGCCTTCGCGATGCCGGTCGCGGAGATCGAGCAGGCAGACGCCATCGTCATCGTCGGCTCGCACCTGCGCCACGAAGTGCCGCTGCTGCACCAGCGCGTGCGCAAGGCCGCCAAGCGCGGCGCGCGCGTGTACCTGGTCAACCCGGTCGACTTCGACGTCGCCTTCGCGGTCGCCGGTCGCGCGATCGTGCCGCCGTCGCGCCTCGCCGACGCGCTCGCCGGCCTCGACATCGGCGATGCCGCCTGCGTCGCGGTGATCGTCGGCGCGGTCGCGGAAAACGGGCCGCATGCTGCCGCGATCCGCAACGCCGCCGCGGCGTTCGCCGCCGCGAACAACGGC
>JAFLEC010000051.1 GCA_017302095.1 Lysobacterales bacterium
CAAGGACATCATCGCCGGCAACTGGAAGCAGCTGAAGGGCAAGGCGCAGGCCAAGTGGGGCCAGCTCACCGACGACGTGTTCGACGTCAGCGAGGGCAACAGCGAGTACCTTGCCGGCAAGCTGCAGGAAACCTACGGTTGGCAGCGCGACCGCGCGAACAAGGAAGTCGAGGACTTCCGCAAGACCCTCAACTGATCGGCATGCACGTCGCGCGTTGCGCGGCACGCGATCCGGGGCCGGCGCATGCGCCGGCCCTTTCGCATGCGGCCTATTGCAGGTCGCGCAGGTCGAGCCGGCGCAGGCGCGGCGCGCGCCAGGCGGTGCCGGCGACGACCGCGATGGTGGTGATGCCGCCAACGACCACCGACGGCACCAGGCCCAGCAGGCGCGCCATCGATCCGGAATAGAACGCGCCCAGTTCGTTCGAGGAACTGATGAAGATGCTGTTGACCGACGACACCCGGCCGCGCATCGCGTCCGGCGTCGCCAGTTGCAGGATGGTCGAGCGCACCACCACCGACACGCCGTCGAACATGCCCGAGACCAGCAGCAGGAAGGCGGACAGCCAGAACGACGTGCTCAGGCCGAACCCGATCATGCAGGCGCCGAAGCCGGTCACCGCGGCCAGCAGGATCCGCCCGGCATTGGCCTGCAAGGGATGCCGCGACAGCCAGATCGCGACCGCCACCGATCCCAGCGCGGGCGCGCCGCGCAGGATGCCCAGCGCCTCCGGCCCCGCGTGCAGCACGTCCTTGATGAATGCGGGCGCCAGCGAGATCGCCCCGCCGAACAGCACCGCGAACATGTCCAGCGCCAGCGCGGCGAGCAGGACCTGGTGGCTGAACACGAAGCGCAGTCCTTCGGCGATGCTCGCGAACACCGGGCCGCGCTGCTGTTGTTGCGCGGGTTCGGTCACCGGCATCGCCAGCAGCGCGGTGGCCGCGGCGACCGCGAACAGCGCGGCCAACCCGTAGGCCACCGACTTGCCCGCGCTCCCCACCAGCACGCCGCCGATCGCCGGGCCGGCGACCAGCCCGGTCTGGAACACCACGCTGCCCATGCTGGCGCCGCGCGCGAACTGGTCGCGCTTGAGCACGCGGGCGAACAGTGCATTGTGGACCGGGCCGAGGAACGAGCGCGCGACCCCGCCGACCGCGATCGCCACGTAGATCGGCCACAGGCCGCGCAGCGGCAGCCAGTCGGCGGCGACCAGTGCCAGCGCCACGGCATTCAGCGCGAGCCCGGCGCAGGCGATCGCGCCGAGCTTGCGCCGCGGCAGGTGGTCGACCAGGTAGCCGGAAAACGGCGCGACGCAGAAGAACGGGATGACTTCGGCGAGCCCGATCAGGCCGAGCGACCACGGGTCGCGGGTGAGTTCGTAGACATGCCAGCCGACCGTGACCGCGACGATCTGGTAGGACAGCAGCGTGCAGATGCGATAGAGCATCAGCCACCGGAAGCCCACGCTCGACAGCGGCGAGGCCGGCGACTGGTTCATGCGCCGGCGGCGGCCCGCGCGTGTTCGCGGATGAAGGCCAGCAGCGCGGCCAGCCCGTTGCTGCGGGTCGGCGACAGGTGCTTGGCCAGGCCGATCGCGGCGATGTAGTCCGGCTCGGTGGCGAGGATCTCGGCGGCGCTGCGCCCGGCGTACACCCGCAGCGCGAGGTAGACGAGGCCGGACACGATCGCCGAGTCGCTGGCGGCGGCGAAATCGAGGCGGCCGGCGTCGCCGGAGGGCACCACCCACACCATCGACTGGCAGCCGTGCAGGCGGTGTTCCTCGGTCTTCCACGCGTCGGGGAAGGCCGGCAGCTTGCGGCCGAGGTCGATCAGGTACTGGTAGCGCTCGGACCAGTCGCCGAAGAACGCGAACTCGTCGGCGATCGCCGCCTGCGCTTCGGCGGCGGTCGGCTCGAGGGGGAAGGGGGACTCGCTCATGCGCGCTTCCAGCGCACGCCCTGCGGCGTGTCCTCCAGCAGGATGCCTTCGTCGGCAAGCTGCTGGCGGATCGCATCGGCACGCGCGAAGTCGCGCGCCTGCTTGGCCGCGGCGCGTTCGTCCACCAGCGCCTGGATGCGCGCATCGTCGTCGCCGGAGGCCCCGCGCGCGAACCAGGCGGCCGGATCCTGCTGCAGCAGGCCCAGCGCCAACCCCGCGCCGAGCAGCTGCGACTTCAAGGCCGCGCGCTCGCCGGCGTCGCCGGCCTTGCGCGCTTCCGCGGCGATCCGCGCAATGTGGGCCAGCGCGGCGGGGGTGTTGAGGTCGTCGTCCAGCGCCGTTTCGATCGAAGCCGGGATCGCGGCCGCGGCGTGGACATCGCCGAGGTCGCGCAAGGTGCCGTACAGGCGGTCGAGCGTACGCACCGACTGTTCGATGAGGCTGTCCGACCATTCCAGCGGCTGCCGGTAGTGCGCGCTGAGCAGGGCGTAGCGCAGCGCTTCCGGCGGATGCGCGCGGACCAGGTCGTGCACACGCTCGATGTTCCCGACCGACTTGCTCATCTTGGCGCCGCCGAAGTTGAGCATGCCGTTGTGCAGCCACCAGCGCGCGAACACCCGGCCGCCGTGCGCGCATTCGCTCTGCGCGACTTCGTTCTCGTGGTGCGGGAACTGTAGGTCGACGCCGCCGGCGTGGATGTCGATGGTCTCGCCGAGGTGGGCCGCCGCCATCGCCGAGCATTCGATGTGCCAGCCCGGGCGGCCGCGGCCCCAGGGCGACTCCCAGCCGGGCAGGTCGTCGGTCGAGGGCTTCCACAGCACGAAGTCGCCGGGGTCGCGCTTGTACGGGGCGACGTCGACGCGGGCGCCGGCCAGCATTTCCTCTGGATCGCGGCGCGACAGCTTGCCGTAGCCGTCGAAGCTGGCGACCGCGAACAGCACGTGGCCCTCGGCGGCATACGCATGGCCGTCGGCGATCAGTCGCTCGATCATCGCGATCATCTGCGGGATGTGCGCGGTCGCCGCCGGTTCGATCCCGGGGGCGAAGTCGCCGGCGACGCCGAGCATCGCCATGTCCTCGCGGTAGGCGGCGGCGTAACGGTCGGTGATCGCCGCGATCGGCACCCCGAGTTCGCGCGCGGCGGCGTTGATCTTGTCGTCGACGTCGGTGATGTTGCGCGCGTAGCGCAACCCGCCATAGCGGCGGCGGAGCAGGGCGGCCAGCACCCCGAACACCACCGGCCCGCGGGCATTGCCGATGTGCACGTAGTTGTAGACCGTGGGACCGCACAGGTACATCGTCGGCGCGCCGGGGTCGGCGGGGGCGAAAGGTTCGACCCGTCGGGTCAGGGTGTTGTAGAGGTTCAGGCTCATGGCGGCGCGCGATCGTGGCCGGCCATTGTAGCGAGCCGGCGGCCGCGGCCGGCCGACGACAGCGGCGATTCATCCCCTCCCGGGGCTTCACCGATAGACTTGCGGGATGTCCTCCCGGGTCCTCGCAGCCTCCGCTTGCCTGTTCGCCATCGCGTACGGGGCGCCTGCGCGTGCGCAGGATCCGCCGCGCGAGGTCACCATCCCGCAGGAGAACGTGCGCTACGACTATGCCCAGGTGCTGGCGGTGGAGCCGGTCTACCAGGTTCTTCGTACGACGCGCAGCGAACGGGTCTGCGATGCCAAGGCCGCCGGTGGCAATGGCATCACCCGGGTGGTCAGCGCCGTGAAGGAGCGACTGCGCAGCCCCGCCACCCGCGAGGAGCGCGAAGCGGGCCTGAGCAACTGCCGCATGGAGCCCGTCGTGCGCGAGTTCCGCCGCGCGATCGCCTACGATGTCGACTACTCCTACAAGGGCAGCAAGTTCCGCACACGCATGGACCGCGACCCCGGCAACCGCCTGCGCGTTCGCGTCTCGATCACCCCCCAGCCCCTGCCTTGAGCGACCGCGCTTGCGTGCGGCGCCGCAACATGCGAGCATCCGCGCGCTCATGGACCTGTACCTCGCCACGCGCCACGCTGATGCCGCCCGGATGGCCTCCGGGATGACGTCGCGCGCGCGCCGACCGGAAACCACCCTGACCGCTGGGTAGTCCGGACGCACAACCATGCGTACACCGAAGAACCCAGCCCCCGCGCTGGGTTCTTGCGTTTTGACGTGCAGGATGCACGAATGCCGCGGGCGCAGGATGCGCAGTCGCGGCAAGGTTTCCCGTCCTCCAACCACTGCCGAGCCCTGCCATGAAGCACTTCCTCAATACCCAGGACTGGTCTCGCGACGCGCTCGACGCGCTGCTGACCGATGCCGCCGCGTTCAAGCGCAGCAAACTCGGTGACGCCATGAAGGGTCGCTCGATCGCACTGGTGTTCTTCAATCCGTCGATGCGCACCCGCACCAGCTTCGAGCTGGGCGCCTTCCAGCTGGGCGGCCATGCGGTGGTGCTGCAGCCGGGCAAGGATGCGTGGCCGATCGAATTCGACCTCGGCACGGTGATGGACGGCGACACCGAGGAGCACATCGCCGAGGTGGCACGGGTGCTGGCGCGCTACGTGGACCTGATCGGCGTGCGCGCCTTCCCGAAGTTCGTCGACTGGTCGGTCGACCGCGAGGATCGGGTGCTGAAGGCCTTCGCCAAGTATTCGACGGTGCCGGTCATCAACATGGAGACCATCACCCATCCCTGCCAGGAGCTGGCCCACGCGCTGGCGCTGCAGGAGCACTTCGGCACCAGCGACCTGCGCGGCAGGAAGTACGTGCTGACCTGGACGTACCACCCGAAGCCGCTGAACACCGCAGTGGCGAACTCGGCGCTGACCATCGCCACCCGCCTGGGCATGGACGTGACCCTGTTGTGCCCGACGCCGGACTACGTGCTGGACGAGCGCTACATGGGCTGGGCCGCGCAGAACGTGGCGGAGAGCGGCGGCTCGCTGCAGGTCAGCCACGACATCGAGAGCGCCTATGCCGGCGCCGACGTCGTCTATGCCAAGAGCTGGGGCGCGCTGCCGTTCTTCGGCAACTGGGAGCCCGAGAAACCGATCCGCGACCAGTACAAGCACTTCATCGTCGACGAGGCGAAGATGGCGCTGACCAACGACGGCGTGTTCTCGCACTGCCTGCCGCTGCGCCGCAACGTCAAGGCCACCGACGCGGTGATGGATTCCCCGCGCTGCATTGCCATCGACGAAGCCGAAAACCGCCTGCACGTGCAGAAGGCGGTGATGGCCGCCCTGCTGCGCTGAGCCTCGGCACCTCTTCCACGCCTTCCCCTTCGGACATCCCCATGACCACCCCCAACGATTCCCGCGACATCGTGCTGGCCTTCTCCGGCGGCCTCGACACCAGCTTCAGCGTGCCCTACCTGCAGGAGCGCGGCTGGAACGTGCATACCGTGTTCGCCGACACCGGCGGCGTGGATGCGGACGAACGCGCCTTCATCGAGCAGCGCGCGGCCGAGCTCGGGGTGGCCAGCCACGTCACCATCGACGGCGGCCCGGCGATCTGGTCCGGCTTCGTCAAGCCGTTCGTGTGGGCGGGCGAGGGCTACCAGGGCCAATACCCGCTGCTGGTCAGCGACCGCTACCTGATCGTCGATGCCAGCCTGGCGCGCGCGCGCGACCTCGGCACCAATGCGATCGCGCATGGCTGCACCGGCATGGGCAACGACCAGGTGCGCTTCGACCTGGCGGTGAAGGCGCAGGGCGACTACCGCATCGTGGCGCCGATCCGCGAGATCCAGAAGGAGCACACCCAGACCCGCGCCTACGAGCAGGCCTACCTGGAGGAACGCGGCTTCGGCGTGCGCAGCAAGCAGAAGCAGTACACGATCAACGAGAACCTGCTGGGCGTGACCCTGTCCGGCGGCGAGATCGACAGCTGGGAGGCGCCGGGCGAGGGCGCGCGCGGCTGGTGCGCGCGCCGCGAGCAATGGCCGGCGGAGCCGCTGGAAGTGGCACTGCGCTTCGAACGCGGCGAGGCGGTGGCGCTCGACGGCAGCGCCATGCCGGGCGAGAAGATCCTGGCCAAGCTCAACACCATGTTCGCCCAGTACGGCGTCGGCCGCGGCATGTACACCGGCGACACCACCATCGGCCTCAAGGGCCGCATCGTGTACGAAGCGCCGGGCCTGGCCGCGCTGCTCGCCGCGCATCGCGCGCTGGAGGAAGCCGTGCTGACCAAGCACCAGAACCGCTTCAAGCCCGAGGTCGGCCGCAAGTGGGTGGAACTGGTCTACGAGGGCTTCTACCACGACCCGCTCAAGGCCGACCTCGAGGCCTACCTGGCGTCCTCGCAAGCGCAGGTCAACGGCGAAGTGGTGCTGCGCACCAGCGGCGGCCGCGTGGATGCGGTGGCGGTGCGTTCGCCGCACATCCTCAACAGCAAGGGCGCGACCTATGCGCAGTCCGCGGATTGGGGCGTGGAGGAAGCCGAGGGCTTCATCAAGCTGTTCGGCATGAGCAGCACGCTGTGGGCGCAGGTCAACCGCTGAGGGCCACCGCACCATGCCTGCACTGCGCATCAGCACCGACCCGGCCGAGCTCGACTTGGCGCTGGTCCATCGTTTCCTGAGCACCGAGGCCTATTGGAGCCGCGGCATCCCGCAGGCGACGGTGGCCCGCGCGTTGGCCAACTCGCTGTGCTTCGGTGCCTACCTCGACGGCGTGGGGCAGGTCGGCTTCGCGCGGGTGGTGACCGACCAGGCCACCTTCGGTTACCTCGCCGATGTGTTCGTGCTGCCGGAGCACCGTGGCAGGGGATATGCGAGGCAATTGGTGGCTGCGGCGATGGCCGACCCGCGCCTGCAGGGCCTGCGTCGCGTCATGCTGGCCACGGCGGATGCGCATGCGTTGTACGCCGGCTTCGGTTTCCGCGCGCCGGCGCGGCCCGAGGTGCTGATGGAGATCCACCGCCCCGGCATCTACGCCGACGGGGGCGCCCAGTGAGCATCGACATGGACCGCCTGCTGCGACACCTGGAGGCGCTGGTTGCGTTCGACACCCGCAACCCGCCGCGGCTGATCGGCACCGGCGGGACCTTCGACTACCTGCGCGCGCAGCTGCCCGGTTTCCGCATCGAGGTCAGCGACCACGGTGCCGGTGCGGTCTCGTTGCTGGCGGTGCGCGGCAACCCGCGCCGCGTGTTCAACGTCCACCTCGACACGGTGCCGTCGTCCGAGGCCTGGAGCGCCGATCCGCACGTGCTGCGCGTCGCCGGCGACCGCGCGATCGGCCTTGGCGCCTGCGACATCAAGGGTGCGGCCGCGGGCCTGCTGGTCGCGGCGGCCGCGACGGATGGAGATGCCGCGTTCCTGTTCTCCAGCGACGAGGAAGCCAACGACCCGCGCTGTATCGCCGCGTTCCTGGCCCGCGACCACGGCTTCGCCGAGGCGATCATCGCCGAGCCCACCGGCTGCGAGGCGGTGCTGGCGCATCGCGGCATCAGTTCGGTGCTGATGCGCTTCAAGGGCGAGGCCGGGCACGCCTCCGGCGCCCATGCGCTGGCCGCGAACGCGCTGCACCAGGCCATGCGCTGGGGCGCCGGCGCGCTGGAGTTCGTCGAAGCCGAGGCCGCTGCCCGCTTCGGCGGCCTCACCGGGCTGCGCTTCAACATCGGCAAGGTCGAGGGCGGGATCAAGGCCAACATGATCGCGCCGAGCGCCGAGGTGCGGTTCGGCTTCCGCCCGCTGCCCTCGCACGACCTCGATGCGCTGCATGCGCGCTTCCGCGCCTGCGCCGCACCGGATGCGCTGGCGCATTACGAGGAAACCTTCCGCGGGCCGTCGCTGCCCGCGGGCGACGTTGCCTCCGCCGAAGAACGCCGGCTGGCGGCGCGCGACCTCGCCGACGGACTCGGCCTGCCGATCGGCAACGCCGTGGACTTCTGGACCGAGGCCTCGCTGTTCTCGCAGGCCGGCCTGACCGCCTTCGTGTATGGCCCGGGTGACATCGCCCAGGCCCATACCGCCGACGAGTGGGTGGCGCTTGGACAGTTGCAGCGCTACGCCGAATCCATCACCCGCATCCTGGGAACCTGACCTGCCGTGACCCCGATCCTCAACCCGCAGGCCGTGCACGACCCGCAGACCCGGCAGACCATCGTCCGCCTGTTGTCCAGCATGGGTAGCGCGAAGGAAATCAGCCAGTACCTGAAGCGCTTCTCCCAGCTCGACGCCGCGCGGTTCGCGGTGGTGAAGGTGGGCGGCGCGGTGCTGCGCGACGACCTCGACGCGCTGGTGTCGTCGCTGGCCTTCCTGCAGGACGTTGGCCTGACGCCCATCGTCATCCACGGCGCCGGCCCGCAGCTGGATGCCGAGCTGGCCGCCGCCGGCATCGAAAAGCAGACCATCGACGGCCTGCGCGTGACCTCGCCGGAAGCGCTGGCGATCGTCCGCCGCGTGTTCCATGCGCAGAACCTCAAGCTGGTGGAGGCGCTGCAGGCGAGCGATGCGCGCGCGACCAGCATCGTCTCCGGCGTGTTCGAGGCGGAGTACCTCGACCGCGAACGCTTCGGCCTGGTCGGCGCGGTCAAGCGGGTCGACCTCGCTCCGATCCAGGCCAGCCTGCAGGCGGGGTCGATCCCGGTGATCGCCTCGCTGGGCGAGACCGTCGGCGGGCAGATCCTCAACGTCAACGCCGATTTCGCCGCCAACGAGCTGGTGCAGGTGCTGCAGCCCTACAAGATCGTGTTCCTCACCGGCACCGGCGGCCTGCTGGATGCGGCGGGGCAGGTGATCGACTCGATCAACCTGTCCACCGAGTACGACCACCTGATGCAGCAGCCGTGGATCGAGGGCGGGATGCGGGTGAAGATCGAGCAGATCAAGGACCTGCTGGACGGACTGCCGCTGGCCTCCTCGGTGTCGATCACCCGTCCGGCCGAACTGGCCAAGGAGCTGTTCACCCACAAGGGATCCGGCACCCTGGTGCGCCGCGGCGAACGCGTGCTGCAGGGCGATGCGTGGACGGACTTCGACCTGCCCCGGCTGCGCGGGCTGATCGAATCCGCGTTCGGCCGCAAGCTGCTGCCCGATTACTTCGAGACCACCACGCTGCATCGCGCCTATGTCAGCGAGAACTATCGCGCGGCGGTGATCCTCACCAGCGAGGATGCGGGCATCTACCTCGACAAGTTCGCGGTGCTCGACGACGCGCAGGGCGAAGGCCTTGGCCGTGCGGTCTGGCTGGTGATGCGCGAGCAGAACCCGACCCTGTTCTGGCGCTCGCGCCATGGCAACCCGGTCAACGGGTTCTACGACGCCGAATCCGACGGCTGCATCAAGCAGGCGAAGTGGAAGGTGTACTGGTACGGGCCGGCCGGCTTCGACCTGATCGCGCGCTACGTCGGCATTTGCGAGGCGCGACCAGCGACGCTGGAGGACGTGCCCATGGAGCGCCGGGCATGAGCGTGCTCCGCGTCGGCATCGTCGGGGCCCGCGGCCACGTGGGCGGCGAACTGATCCGCCTGCTCGCGGCGCACCCGGCGTTCGAACTGGCCTACGTCACCTCGCGCGAGCGCGCCGGACAGCCGCTGTCCGCGCACGTGGACGGCTATCGCGGCGACGTCCATTACACCTCGCCGGCCTACGAGGACCTGCCGGAGCTGGGCGCCGACGCGGTGGTGCTGGCGCTGCCGAATGGCAAGGCCGCGCACATCGTGGCGCAGTTCGACGCCGCCGGCGCGGATGCGGTCCTGCTCGACCTCTCCGCCGACTACCGCTTCGATCCGTCCTGGTACTACGGCCTGCCCGAGCTGGCCCGCGCGCGCTACCAAGGCCAGCGGCGGATCAGCAATCCGGGCTGCTACGCCACCGCGATGCAGCTGGCGATCGCGCCGATGCTGGGCCTGCTCGACGGGCCGGTGCAGTGCTTCGGCGTCTCCGGCTACTCGGGCGCGGGCACCACCCCCAGCGACAAGAACGACGTCGCCCTGCTGCGCGACAACCTGATGCCGTACGCGTTGACCGGGCACGTGCACGAGCGCGAGGTCTCGCGGCATCTCGGCCATGCGGTGGAATTCATGCCGCACGTGGCGCCGCATTTCCGCGGCCTGACCATCACCGCCAACCTGCACCTGTCGATCGCGTTCGCGCGCGACGAGGTGCTGGCGCGCTACCACGGCCGCTACGCCGGCGATCCGCTGGTCAAGGTGCAGGACGAGGCGCCGTGGGTGAGCCGGATCGCCGGCGAGCACCACGTCGCGCTGGGTGGCTTCGCGCTGTCCGATGACGGCAAGCGGCTGGTCGTCGTCGCCACCGAGGACAACCTGCTCAAGGGCGCGGCCACGCAGGCGCTGCAGAACCTCAACCTCGCATTCGGCCTCGACGAGGTCGCCGGGATTCCGCTGGAGGACGCGGCATGAGCGCACTGTTGTGGCAGAAGCCCGGCGTGGCCGTCGATGCCGGTATCCAGGCCTTCCTTGCGGGCGACGACGTGCTGCTGGACCGCGAATTCTTCCTGCACGACATCGCGGCGAGCGCGGCGCATGCCGAAGGCCTGCAGCGGATCGGCATCCTGTCCGCCGATGAACTCGACGGACTCCAGCGCGAACTCGCGTTGCTCGCCGACGACTTCCGCAGCGGCGCGTTCGTGCTCGACGACCGCTACGAGGACGGGCATTCGGCGATCGAGGCCCGCCTCACGGAGCGATTGGGCGATGCCGGCCGCAAGATCCACACCGGCCGCAGCCGCAACGACCAGGTGCTGGTCGCCACCCGGTTGTGGCTGAAGGAGAGGCTGGCGCAGCTGGCGGCGCTGTCGCGCGCGATCGCGACGGTCGCGCTGGACCGCGCCGACGCCGAACGCGACCTGCCGATCCCCGGCTACACCCACATCCAGCGCGCGGTGGTGTCCTCGGCGGGCATGTGGTGGGCGGGTTGGGCGGAAGCCTTCATCGACGACGCCATCCGCGCCCGCGACACCCTCGCGCTGGTCGATGCGAATCCGCTCGGCACCGCCGCGGGCTACGGCGTCAACCTCGCGCTGGATCGCCAGCACACGACGCAGGCGCTCGGGTTCGCGCGGCTGCAAGTGTCACCGGTGTACGCGCAGCTGTCGCGCGGCAAGTTCGAGATGGCGGCGCTGGAAGCGCTGGGGGGTGCGACCCTCGACCTCCGCCGCCTCGCCTGGGACCTGTCGCTCTACACCAGCGCCGAGTTCGGGTTCGTCGCCTTGCCGGCGCAATACACCACCGGCAGTTCGATCATGCCCAACAAGCGCAATCCCGACGTGATCGAACTGATGCGCGCCACGCATGCCAGCGTCGCCGCCGCGCGCACCGAAATCGAACAGTTGCTGTCGCTGCCCTCGGGCTACCAGCGCGACCTGCAGGCGTCGAAGGGCGCGATCGTGCACGGCTTCGGTCGCGGCCTGGCCGCGCTGGCGCTGCTGCCCGACTTGCTCGCCAACCTCGAATGGCGCGAAGACAAGTTGCGCGCGGCGATCGACGCCGGCATGTACGCGACCGACGTCGCGGTCGAGGCCGCGATCGCCGGCGTGCCGTTCCGCGACGCCTACAAGGCCGCCGCGGCCTCCGCCGACGTGGCCGGGCAGGGCAGGACGCCGGAGGGCTCG
>JAFLEC010000052.1 GCA_017302095.1 Lysobacterales bacterium
TCGCGACTACAACGAAGGCACCTTCGCCAGCGAGCCGGGTGAGCGTCCGTCCGACTTCATCCAGGAAGTCACCCCGGACTTCCACGGCAACGGCGGTTCGACCGGCGAGCCGGGCGGCCCGAACGGCTCCGACGGTCCGAGCGGTGGCCAGACCACCCCGGACGGCAACTTCGGTAACTCCGGTCCGTAAGCGTCACGCAACACCTGCTGTAACAACGGGCGGCCTCCGGGCCGCCCGTTTTCTTTTGGCCGACGGGTGCTGGCCGCCATCTCCCGCGCGCGGCACAATACGCCGCCCATGCCGCAAACCCACAAGCCCGAGCCAGCCGATGCGGTCGCGATCCGCGTCGACGCGGTCTCCAAGACCTTCCGCACCTGGGCCAGCCCCGCGCAGCGCTTGATCGTGCCGATGCTTCATCGAGGCGGCAGCCTACTCGCCCACGCATTGCCCCGCCTGGCGGAACGGATGCAGGCATCGGCACGGCGGCGCATCCATGTCCACCAAGCGCTGCACGATGTCAGCTTCACCCTCCAGCGTGGTGAAGCGTTGGGGATCGTCGGCCTCAACGGCAGCGGCAAGAGCACCCTGCTGCAGATCATCGCAGGCGTGCTGCCGGCCACCACCGGCACGGTCGAAACCCAAGGCCGCGTCGCGGCGTTGTTGGAACTCGGTTCCGGCTTCAATCCGGAACTCACCGGGCGCGAGAACATCCACATCAACGCCGCGATCCTCGGGTTGGATCGCCGCCAGGTGGAGGCGCGCCTCGACGACATCATCGCGTTCGCCGACATCGGCGACTACGTGGACCAACCGGTCAAGACCTACAGCTCCGGCATGGCGTTGCGCCTGGCCTTCTCGGTGCAGGTGCACATCGACCCCGACATCCTGATCGTGGACGAAGCCCTGGCCGTGGGCGACGCGGCGTTCCAGGCGAAGGCGATGACCCGCATACAGGAAACGCTGGCGCGCGGCACCACGCTGCTGTTCGTCGGCCACGACCTCAACGCGATCCGCGCCTTCTGCCAGCGCGCGATCCTGCTCGAGGACGGCCGGATGGCCGTGCAGGGAAGCCCCGAGGAGGTGATCGAGGAGTACCTCTATCGCGTGCACGCGAAGGCCGCGCGGGAAGGCGCGTCCCGCCCGGTCCGGATCGTCGAGGGGTTCCGGAGCGAAGACGGCGGGGTGCTCGCCCTGCATTTCGCGGGCGGCGCGCGCCACCTGGCATTGGGCTACGACGACGTGCTGGAGATCAGCGCGGACCTGCACGTCGCCGCCGAGGTGGCGGATGCCGCCTGCATCATCGACATCCTCGATGGCCGGGGCGTGCCGCTCAGCGGCCAACGCGTGCGACTGCCTGCACGCACCGCTGGGGAAGAACACCTGCGGATGGTCCTCCGTTTCCGCACGCGGCTGGCGAACGGCATCTACCGGGTTCGCGCGCGCCTGGTGCAGGCCCCCGCCCCGCACCAGCACCATCGACGCGTACTCTGCCGCTACGAATCGAACCTGTCGTTCGAGGTCGTGGAAAATTCCATCGAACGTTTCAGCGGCCTGTTCCCGATGCCGGTGGAGGTGGACGTGAAACCAGTCGGCGGCGATGCAGGCACCGGCTGAACCACTTCTGCGCTTCGTGATCGGGGGCGCGCAGAAGGGCGGCACATCCGCCCTGGCCCGCTACCTTGGCGCACATCCGGCGCTCTGCCTGCCCACCGGCAAGGAAGGACATGTCTTCGATGCACCCGACTTCGATGATGCCTGGCAGCCCCGGGACATCGATGCGCGATGCGCGGCACTGTTCGATCCCGCGCGCGCGGATGCGCTGCACGGCGATGCAACGCCGTTCTATCTCCTGCATCCTCGCGTGGTCGCGCGCATCGCGCGTTACAACCCGGCGATGCGCTGGATCGTGCTGCTGCGGGAGCCGGCGGAACGCGCGTTCTCGCACCACCACATGGAGCGATCGCGTGGCAGGGAACGCTGGCCCTTGTGGCTGGCCCTGATGCTCGAACGCTGGCGCCTGGCCGGCCACCACGACGATTTCTCGCGCAGCTCGCCGATGCGTCGCCATGCGTACCGATTGCGCGGCGACTACGCACGGCAGCTGGATGTCCTGCTGCGACACGTCCCGCGTGAGCAAGTGCTGGTGCTGCGCAGCGACCGCCTGCGCACCGATCCGGCGTCCTGCGTGGAGTCGGCCTGCCGATTCCTCGGCGTCCCGCCACCGCCGACCGGAACGCCCTATCCCCCGGTCTTCGTGGGCGACTACGCGCCGCCCGCAGGGTGGCAGATGGGCTGGCTGAGATGGCTGTTCCGGAGGGAACGGCGGGCACTGGCACGCCGCCACGGCATCGATTTCGACGCCTGACGCTTCAGGCGAGCGCGTGCGCGAGGTCCCGGCGCAAATCCTCGAGCGCCTCCACGCCCACGCTGAGCCGCACCAGCTCATCGCCGATGCCCAGCTGAGCGCGACGGTCGGGCGGGATCGACGCATGCGTCATCACCGCCGGGTGGTTGACCAGCGATTCGACGCCGCCCAGCGACTCGGCCAGGGTGAACAGCTGCAGGCGTTCGCAGAAGCGCTTGGCGGCCTCGAAGCCGCCCTTCAGGCGGATGCTCAGCATGCCGCCGAAGCCGTCCATCTGCCTGGCGGCCAGCGCGTGGTGCGGGTGCGCGGCCAGCCCCGGGTAAATCACCTCGGCGACCGCATCGTGGCCCTGCAGCCACTGCGCCAGCGCCAGCGCATTGTCGCAGTGCGCGCGCATGCGCAGGTGCAGGGTCTTCAGGCCGCGCAGCGCGAGGAAGCTGTCGAACGGCCCCTGCACCGCGCCGACCGAGTTCTGCAGGAAGGCCAGCTGTTCGGCCAGTTCGGTGTTGTCGCCCACCACCAGCATGCCGCCGACCATGTCGGAATGGCCGTTGAGGTACTTGGTCGCCGAATGCATGACGATGTCGGCACCCTGCGCCAGTGGGCGCTGCAGGATCGGCGAGGCGAAGGTGTTGTCGACCGCGACCAGCAGCCCGTGCCGCTTCGCGATGGCCGCGATCGCGGCGATGTCGACGATCTTCAGCAGCGGGTTGGTCGGCGTCTCGATCCACACCAGCTTCGTCTTCGCGGTGATCGCGGCCTCGAATGCCGACGGATCGGTCAGGTCGACGAAGCTGAAGGACAGCCCGGCGCTGCGCCGGCGCACCCGTTCGAACAGGCGGTAGCTGCCACCGTAAATATCATCCATCGCCACCACGTGGTCGCCGCTGTCCAGCAGCTCCAGCAGGGTCGAGGTGGCCGCCAGCCCGGACGCGAAGGCGAAACCGCGGCTGCCACCCTCCAGCGATGCGACGCAGCGCTCGTAGGCGAAGCGGGTGGGGTTGTGGGTCCGCGAATACTCGAAGCCCTGGTGCACGCCCGGGCTGGACTGCGCGTAGGTGCTGGTCGCGTAGATCGGCGGCATCACCGCGCCGGTGCTGGGATCCGGCGCCTGCCCGCCGTGGATCGCGAGCGTGCCGAGACCGAGGTTCTTCTGGTCGTGGGAGTTCATTGCTGGGTCGGGATCCGTGGGTTCACTGCACGCGCCGGCGCAGGTAATTGAGCAGGTCGATGCGGGTGATCAGGCCGAGGAAACGCTGGCCGTCCATCACGATGGCGACGTGGCCACGGTCGAATACCGGCAGCAGCGATTCCACCGGCGCGCGGACGTCGACCTGGTCGAGTTTGCCGACCATCGCGGCGGAGACCGGGTCGCGGAAGCGCGCCTCGTCGCCGTAGACGTGCAGCAGCATGTCCGACTCGTCGACGATGCCGACGATGCGGTCGCCCTCCATCACCGGCAACTGGCTGACGTCGTACAGCTTCATCCGCTGCCAGGCGGTCACCAGCAGGTCGTTCGGCCCGACCACCACGGTGTCGCGCTGCGCGAACGGACGCAGGATCAAGTCGCGCAGGTCGCCGTGCGGCGCGCGGTCGAGGAAGCCGTTGTCCAGCATCCAGTAGTCGTTGTACATCTTCGACAAGTACTTGTTGCCGGTGTCGCAGACGAACACCAGCACGTTCTTCGGCGTCGACTGTTCGCGGCAGTAGCGCAGCGCCGCCGCCACCAGGGTGCCGGTGGACGAGCCGCCGAGGATGCCTTCCTTCGCCAGCACTTCGCGCGCGGTGTGGAAGCTCTCGCGGTCGCCGATGGCATAGGCCTTGCGGACCCGGGTGAAGTCCGAGATCGGCGGCAGGAAGTCCTCGCCGATGCCCTCCACCATCCAGCTCCCGGACTTGTCGCTCAGGGTGCCGCGGTTGATGTATTCCTCGAGGATCGAGCCGACCGGATCGGCCAGCACCAGTTCTGTCGCCGGCGAGTGTTCGGCGAAGCAACGCGACAGCCCGGTCATCGTCCCCGAACTGCCGCAGCCGAACACGATCGCGTCCAGCCCGCCGACCGCGGCCATCTGCCGCAGGATCTCCGGACCGGTGCCGTGCTCGTGCGCCGCCGGGTTGTCGGGGTTGCCGAACTGGTTGATGAAATAAGCACCGGGCGTCTCGGCGGCGATCCGCGCGGCGAGGTCCTGGTAGTAGTCCGGATGGCCCTTGGCGACGTCGCTGCGGGTGAGCACGACCTGCGCGCCCATCGCCTTGAGGTTGAAGATCTTCTCGCGGCTCATCTTGTCGGGGACGACGAGGATGAGCTTGTAGCCCTTCTGCTGGGCGACCAGCGCCAGGCCGATGCCGGTGTTGCCCGCGGTGCCCTCGACCAGGGTATCGCCGGGCCTGATGTCGCCGCGCCGTTCGGCTGCCTCGATCATCGACAGGCCGATGCGGTCCTTGATCGAGCCGCCCGGGTTCTGGCTCTCGAGCTTCAGGTACAGCGTGCACGGCCCGGCGTCGAGGCCGCGGGCACGGATGATCGGGGTGTCGCCGACCAGGTCGAGGATGGAGTCGTGGATGGCCATGCGGTCGATCGCGTCTGCGCAGGCCCGGATTCTACCAGCGCCGGGTGATCGTCCCGGGCGGCGGGTCGCGCGGCCGGCGGGCGACCGACGAGGAGGCCGCCCGCCGACCGCATCGAGGTCAATGCGTGCTTTCGTACATCCGCAACAGGCGTTCCTTGGCGGCCAGCTTCTCGCGCTTCATCTGGCCCAGGGTCATGTCATCGAGCGGGAGCACGCCGAGTTCGGCGTCGAGCACCTGCTTGTCGAGCTCCTGGTGCCGGTAGTACAGCTGCCGGAACTCGGGGCTGGCCTTCATCATCGCTTCGAGTTCCGCCTGCGGTTGTCCTTCGAACATGGAAACCTCCTTTCAGGTCTCTACGATGCGGAGTCCGGCCGGTTGGGCCGGAACGGCGCGGTGGGGGCAGGTGGGGGCCTGCCGGGAACGTGCGGACGCCCGTCGGGCGACCGCAAAAACGCGAACGCCCCGGCGGGTCAGGGCACGGGGCGCACGAACAGGGGACTGGAACGCGTCATCGGCACACCCGGACTTGCCGGTCGCACCGCGCAAGACCTGGCTTGCGGCGGCGATCTCCGGGTTGTCGAACGGGTCATGCATCGGCCGGTCTCCGGCCAGATGGTGGTTGCGGATTCAAGACCATCTGGGGAACCGACACTACGCCTGCCCCGGACCGGCTGCAAGCGCTTTCGCTGAACGAGGAAATGCGCGCTCAGCGCACGATTGATTCACGCAACCTATTGATTTTCTTCAGCTGTTCGGCAGGATGACCTCGACGCGGCGGTTCCTGGCCCGACCGGCCGCGGTGGCGTTGTCGGCCACCGGTTCCGCATCCCCGGCGCCTCGGGCCGAGGACTTCCCACGCCCGAGCCCGGCTTCGGCCAGGCCGGCGCGCACCGCGTCCGCCCGCTCCTGCGACAGGCGCTGGTTGGCCTCCGGATTGCCCTGGCTGTCGGAATGGCCCACCACCTGCACGCCGCTGACGCCGAGGCGCGCCATGTAGGTTCCCAGCGCGCGCACGCTGGCCGCCGCGGACGCCGTCAAGCGTGCCTGCCCGGAACCGAAGGCATCCCCGGCCAAGGTGAACACCTGCCCGCGCGCGTCCTGACGGGACGGCGGCAGCTTGGCACCGGCCACGAGCTCGGCTTCCTGACGAACCAGCGCAAGCTCCTGCTCGCGTGCAGCAGCGACCTGTGCGTTCCGCTCGACCTGCGCGCCGTCGAGCGCGGCCTCGGCCTGCTGGGCCTGCGCTCGCAGGCGCGCCGCTTCCTCGGCCTGCACCTGCGCTTGGAGCCGCAAGCGCTCCGCTTCCGCGCGCGCGCGCTCCGCATCGCGGCGACTCGCTTCCACCAGCAATTCGCTGCGCTCGCGATCAAAAGCATCGAGCTGCCGCCGCGCCGCCTCGATGCGTGCCGCCTGCTCCGCGATCGCCACCCGGCGCTCGGCCAACTGCGTCGCAACCGGCACTTCGCGCCGGGTCGCGGCCTCCATCGCGGCGATCGCCTGCCGGGCTTGCAGCCGCTCGTACTGGGCGAAGGCCGAAAGACGGGGATCGACGTCGAGTCGCTGCAGGCGCGCGACCAACCCTTCCGCCTGGATCGGCCACGCCAGCGGATCCGGCGGAGCCTCGTCCGAGTCGACCTGCAGGCGGGACCTCAGCCCCGCCAGTTCGGCCAGGCGTTGGCGGCGATCCGCGTCCGTGCGGGCGGCGGCGCTGCGCACGCGCGCAAGGTCGGCATCGGCGGTCGCGGCCAGCGCCGAGGCGCGGGCCTCGTCCTCTCGACCACGCACCATCGCCGCCTGCGCCAACTCCAGTCCTGCGCGAGCACGGGCGATGTCAGCCGCTGCGTACTGGTCCGCGTCGGCATCCTGCGCGCGCACCACGGCTTGTTGCGCGGCGTCGAGTTCCGCGGTTGGCGGCGGCAGGCTGGCGCAACCTGCAAGTGCGAAGGCCATCGCAAGCCCGCAGGCGAGTGCGTGCCGGGTCGAACCGAAGTGTGCGAAGCTTGGGCGCATTGGGGACCTTGCGTCGTGATCCAGGGACGCGGTCATTGTGGGAAGCCGGCGACGCCTTCGCAAATCGCCGGCCACGACCGGGGAATCACGTGATGGATATCGGCTATTTCCTGAAGCTGATGGCGGAAAAGAACGCCTCGGACATGTTCCTGACTTCCGGCGCGCCGGTGAACATCAAGGTCGAAGGCGAACTGATCCCGCTTGGCAGTGCGCCCTTGCCGGCAGGCATGGCGAAGAAAATTGCCTACTCGCTCATGGACGAGGCACAGATCGCCGAGTTCGAACGCGAACTCGAGCTCAACATGGCGATGGCTGTGCCGAACTCCGGGCGTTTCCGCGTGAACGTGTTCCAGCAGCGCGGCGAGGTGGGCGTGGTGATCCGCGCCATCCGCAGCGACATCCCCAGCATCGAGGAGCTGCAACTTCCGCAGGTGCTGAAGGACATCATCATGGCGCCACGCGGCCTGGTGCTGATCGTGGGCTCCACCGGCGCGGGCAAGTCCACCACCCTCGCCTCGATGATCGACCACCGCAACAGCACCACGACGGGCCACATCCTCACCATCGAGGACCCCATCGAATACCTGCACCGGCACAAGCGATCGATCGTCAACCAGCGCGAGGTCGGGTTGGACACGCACAGCTTCCATGCCGCGCTGAAGAACGCGATGCGCGAGGCGCCGGACGTCATCCTGATCGGCGAGATCCGAGATTCGGCGACGATGGAGGCGGCGATCGCGTTCGCGGAAACCGGCCACATCTGCCTGGCCACCCTGCACTCGAACAATGCCGACCAGACCATCGAGCGCATCCTCAACTTCTTCCCCGAAGGCGCCCACAAGAACGTGCTGATGAACTTGGCGCTGAACCTGAAGGCGGTGGTGTCGCAACGCCTGGTCGTGGGCGTCGACGGGCGCCGCCTGCCGGCCACGGAGGTCCTGATCAACACGCCGATGATCCGCGACCTGCTGCGACGCGGCCAGGTGCACGAAGTGAAGATGGCGATGGAAGAGTCCCTGCAGGAAGGCATGCAAAGCTTCGACCAGTGCCTGTTCCGGCTTTACAAGGAAGGGCGGATCGACATGGAGGAGGCGCTGAAGGCGGCCGACTCCCGCGATGGCCTCGCGCTGAAGTTCCGGTTGTCGGAAGGCGCCACCGGCGAACACGACCCCTACGCGGACGTCTTCGCCACCCATTGACCGGCGCCGGGGCCGGCGCTCGGGCTATGCCGGCGCCGGGGCATCCGGCTGGCGTTCGGGACGCGCGGCATCGAATGCGGGCAGCGACAGACAGCTGGACTCGATCCGCGCCAGCGTCGGATACGCCGCCATGTCGACGCCGAAGCGGCGTGCGTTGTAGACCTGCGGGACCAAGCAGCAGTCAGCGAGCCCGGGGGTATCGCCTTCGCAATAGGTTCCGGTCGACGGATGGCCGGCCAGCATCGCCTCGGCCGCGTCGAATCCGCGGGCGATCCAGTGCTTCACCCACTCGTCCCGCTCGGGCTGCGGCACCGCCCATTCCTGCTCCAGGTACTGCAGCACGCGCAGGTTGTTGAGCGGATGCACGTCGCAGGCCACCAGCAGGGCCAAGGCACGCACCCGCGCCCGTGCCCGCGCGGTCCCCGGGAGCAGCGATGGCGATGGCCAGACCTCGTCCAGGTACTCGAGGATCGCCAGTGACTGCCCCAGCCGCCGGTGGCCGTGGGCGAGGACCGGCACCAGTTCCTGCGGGTTCACCGCGTGGTAGTCGGCGGCATGCTGCTCGCCACCGTTGCGCAATAAGTGGACCGGCACGGTGTCGTAGGCGAGGCCCTTCAGGTTCAGGCCGATGCGCACGCGATACGCGGCGCTCGAGCGCCAATAGGAATACAACTGGAGCCCTTCCGCCATGGCGTCCCCGATCATCTGCCAGCGCACCATATCCGGTGCGCGGGAGTGGCGGAAGAGGTTGCCACCCGGCCGGCGACCACCGGTCGTTTCAGTCCGCCGACTGGGGCTCGATGCGCTGCTCGATCGCGCCGAAGATGCTGGCGCCCGCGCGGTCCAGGACTTCGATCCGGACGGTGTCGCCGAACGCCATGAACGGCGTGCTGGGCTTGCCGTCGCGCAGGGTCTCGACCGTGCGCTGCTCGGCGAAACACGAGGCGCCCAGCGAGGTGTCCTCGTTGGCGACCGTGCCGGACCCGACGATGGTGCCGGCCGACAGCGGCCGCGTCTTCGCCGCGTGCGCCACCAGCTGGGCGAAATCGAACTGCATGTCGACGCCGGCTTCCGGCGCGCCGAACCACTTGCCGTTGACGTGGGTCAGCAGCGGCAGGTGCAGCTTGTTGCCCTGCCAGGCATCGCCCAGCTCGTCCGGGGTCACGAACACCGGGCTCAGTGCGCTGCGCGGCTTGGATTGCAGGAAGCCGAAGCCCTTCGCCAGTTCCGGCGGGATGAGGTTGCGCAGCGAGACGTCGTTGACCAGCCCGACCAGCTGGATGTGTGCGGCGGCCTGCTCCGGCGTGACCGCCATCGGCACGTCGTCGGTGACGATCACGATCTCCGCCTCGAGGTCGATGCCGTAGTCCTCGCTCACTACCTTCACCGGATCGCGCGGGCCATGGAAGCCGGCGCTGACCGCCTGGTACATCAGCGGGTCGGTGTAGAAGCTGTCCGGCACCTCGGCGCCACGCGCGCGGCGCACGCGGGCGACGTGCGGCAGGTAGGCGCTGCCGTCGACGAACTCGTAGGCGCGCGGCAACGGCGCCGCCAGCGCATGCATGTCGAGGGCGAACACGCCGTCGGCACTGCCGTCGTGCAGCGCATCGGACAGGGCGTTCAGGCGCGGCGCGGCGTTCTCCCAATTCTCCAGCGCGCGCTGCAGGGTCGGCGCGATCCCGGTGGCGCGGACCGCGCGGGTGAGGTCGCGCGAAACCACGATGAGGGTGCCGTCGCGCCCGCCTTCCTTCAAAGAACCCAGCTTCATCCCGACCTCAGTCCGTGGTGCGTTGTTGGTTGCAATTGTAACGATTGCGATGCCGCCGGATCAGGCCGCCGGGTCGTCGCCGAGGAAACCCTGCGCGCGGAAAGTCAGGACCAGGGTGTCGCGATGGCCGCCCTCGGCGTCCAGCGGCTGGATCGGGGTGGATTCGTGGATCACCCGCGCATCGTCCATCAGCATCAGCGACCACGGCGCCTCCAGCGTGAAGCGTTGTCCCTGCGGTCCCTCGGCATCGAACACGCGGGTCTCGCCGCCCTTGATCCGGTGCCGCGCGAGCAGGACCACCGCGACGAAATCCACGCCGTCGCGGTGGGCGCCCTCCGGCGTGGGCCGGCCGAGGCCGTCGGTGGTGTCGATGCGGAACTGGTGGGCCTCCACGTACCAGCGCGCGACCGGGCGCTGGCGGCTGCAGGCCGCGGCGATCCCGAGCACCAGCCGGGCGAACGCGGGATCCTCGGCCAGCGCAGGCTCCAGCGGCGCGAACAAGCGGTCCATGCCGCCGTGCAGGGCGTTGTACTCCACCGGCTGCCAGTGCCGGCGATGCGGGACCGCGCGCAGCGCGTCGCCTTCGACGATGAACGAACCGTGCCGACGCCGGCGGTAGCGGCCGCCATCCTTGAGGTGCTCATCAGGCGGCAGGGCGTCCCAACCGGGCGCCAGGTGTTCGAATCCGCCTGCCGGAACCCCGGCCAGCGCGGCCAGCGCATCCGGCGGAAGCACCGCGTAGCCTTGCGCACGCAGGGTGTCGTCGAGGCGCTGCAACGGCACGGCGGGGGCGGGGAAACGGGCGACCATGGCGGGCTCCGGGCGGGATGTCGATTGTCGCATCGCACCGGCCCCGGAAACACGAAACCCGCCTTGCGGCGGGTTCATGTGGACGCATGGTCCGAAGATGGCAGCCCCGGATGGATTCGAACCACCGAATGCCTGAGTCAGAGTCAGGTGCCTTACCGCTTGGCGACGGGGCTATGGAGCAGATTGTAACGCCGAACCGCATTCCGTTTGAACGACACGCCGAAGCGAGCGTTCATTCGTCTTCTGGCTAAGGCGCGACGGCGAAGACAGTACGAATCGTACGGCGAGCCGGCGCGCCAACGCCAGAAGGCGAAGGAATCAGCGCTTGGAGAACTGGGTGGCGCGACGGGCCTTGTGCAGACCGACCTTCTTGCGCTCGACCTCGCGGGCGTCGCGGGTCATGAAGCCGGCCTTGCGCAGCTCCGACTTCAGGGTCTCGTCGTACTCCACCAGCGCGCGGGCGATGCCGAGGCGGATCGCACCGGCCTGGCCTGTGGTGCCGCCGCCAGCGGCGGTGACCACGACGTCGAAGTTGTCCGTGTTCTTGGTCAGCTCGAGCGGCTGGCGCACGATCATGCGCGCGGTCTCGCGACCGAAGAACTCGTCCAGCGGACGGTCGTTGATGGTGATGTTGCCGCTGCCCTTGCGCAGGAACACGCGGGCGGTGGAGGACTTGCGGCGGCCGGTGCCGTAATTCTGGGAAATCGCCATGATCAGAT
>JAFLEC010000053.1 GCA_017302095.1 Lysobacterales bacterium
CGGCGACGGTCGCGGTCAGCGGCAGCGCGTAGCGACCGGCGTTACCGAAGACCTTGAACGTGGAGTCGCCGAACACGTCCCAGCTGAAGCCCAGGCGCGGGGCGAACTGGTTGTCGATCTTGACGTAAGTCTGGCCGGCACCGTTCTTGTTGTCGAAGGTATCCCAGCGCAGGCCGAGGTAAGCGACGAAGTTGTCGGTGATGCTCCAGCTGTCCTCGAGGTAGTAGGCGCGCTGGTCGACCGCCACGGTGGCACCCGACTGGAACACGCGCTTGCGCACGATGGACTCGGTGCCCAGGTAACGACCATAACGCCACACCGCGCCGCCGGAGTAAGACTGGCCAGCCACCGACTCGAAGTTGTCGATGTCGACGCCGCCGCGGATCAGGTGGTCGCCCAGCTGCCATTCCAAGTCGATGCGGTACTGGTCGCGGCTGTCCTTCGCATCAGGACGACCCAGGAAGTTCGCCAGGGAGCAGCCAGTCCGCGGCGTGGAGGTACCCGCCACGACCGAGGGGCGCGCATCCACGATCACCGGGCAGCCACCAACAGGCTGACCGACGCCGCCGTTGTACTCATTGACGATGCCAGCGGCAGTCACGCTGTAGTTCGACCGCGCCGACTCGCTGTGGCCGGCCAGCACCGACAGGGTGAAGTTGTCGGTCAGGTAGCCGGTGTACTTGGCGATGTAGGCCTCGCCACCGAACTCGTTGTAGTCGGTGCCACCATACGTCGTCATCATCGGATTGCTGACATCGTCGGCATCCGTGGTGGTCGAGTAGTAGTCGGTCTCGTTCTTGCGCTTGTCCGACAGCGCGGTGAATTCGAGGATGTGGTTGTCGCTGATGTTCCAGTCCATCTTCAACAGCCACTTGGGCTGCTTGCTGCTGTTCTGGGTCGAGGTGTTGGTCCCGGCTCCGCCGAAGGCATCGTTGTCGATCTTGGCCCACTGGACCAAGCCGTAGGCGAACAGGCGGTCCTTGACCAACGCGCCGCTGGCCCACACGGCCGCGGTCAGCTCATCACGGGTGTCGCTCCGGTTCCAGGTCAGCAGGTCGCCATCATTGCTGTATTGGTCCGGGTTGGTCTCGCGCAGAGAATCCGGAGACCAGAAGATGTTGCCGCCCGCGTGGAACTCGTTGGTACCGCGCTTGGAGATCTGGTTGATCACGCCACCGGTCGAACGGCCGAATTCCGCACCGTAACCACCCGTCTTCACCTGCTGCTCGGCGATCGCTTCGAACGGCACCTGCGCGAAGTTCAAGTTCGCGAAAGTATTGGTGATGTTGAAACCGTTGAAGTAGTACTGGTTCTCGGCGACCGACGAACCGCCGAACGACGCCAGGTTGCCGAACGCCGCGTCGCCGCGCACGGTACCGGGGGCCAGCAGGGCCACCGAGGTCGTGTCGCGCGCCACCGGGATCTTCGCGATCTGCTCGGCGGTCAGGATCGTGGTCGATTCCACCGACGACACGTCGATCGGGTTGATCGCGCCCGTGCCGACCACCGTCACGGTGTCCAGCGTGGTGGCGTCGCCGCCCGCGAAATCGATGTTCGCAGCGCTACCGACATTGACGGTCACGTTGCGGGGGGCCGCGCCGTTGCGGCTGATCTGGTACTGGCCGGTCGGCAACTGCGAGAAGCGGTAGCTGCCATCCGCGCCCACCGTGATCGTACGGCTGAAGCCGGTCGCCGGGTTGCTGATGGTGATGGTGTCGCCCGACGTCGCGCGGCCGGTCACCGCACCTGCGGTATTCGTCTGGGCCTGCACGCCGCCCACGAACGACAGACCGAGTGCAACGGTCAGCGCGCTTCGCTTCAGGCCTTTGGCAATGTAATTGGAAGCCATTGTGTGTAACCCCCCATAGGGACAGTAGTGACCAAAGATGTACATGTACGTCCGGCCTGAGCCGGCCCGACTCGCCGACTATAGAGCACGCAACAAATCCTTAACAAGACCCTCAGGCGCAATTCAGGCTGATTAAGGCGTATTCAGTTTCATTTGGAACCGAGTTCAGTAAGCAAGGCGCGTTGCGATCTGCCGAGCCTCGCCCCCAAGCGCCTCCGGCATCCGCGGTCCGAAATCGGCCAGGTAGCCGGCGATCACCTCGAATTCCGTTTGCCAGCCGTCTCGGTCCATGCCGAACAGCTTCTCCATCGCCTCGGCGTCCAGCGAGAGTCCATCAAGGTTCAAGGCGCCGGGGGCAGGCAGGTGGCCGATCGGGGTCTCGGTGGCCTGCGCGCGGCCCTCGACCCGGCCGATGATCCACTCCAGCACCCGCAGGTTGTCGCCGAAGCCCGGCCAAAGGAACTTGCCGTCGTCGCCCTTGCGGAACCAGTTCACGTGGAAGATCGCCGGCAGGTGCGCACCAGGGCGGTCGAACGAGAGCCAGTGCGCGAAGTAGTCGGCGAAGTTGTAGCCGCAGAAGGGCTTCATCGCCATCGGGTCACGGCGCATCACCCCCACCGCGCCGGTCGCCGCCGCGGTGGTCTCCGAGCCCATCGAGGCACCCACCAGCACGCCGTGGGTCCAGTCGCGGGCCTGGAACACGAGCGGCACCAGCGAGGCGCGACGCCCGCCGAACACGATGGCGCTGATCGGGACGCCATGCGGATCCTCCGCCATCGGGGAGTAGGACGGGCATCTCCGGGCGCTGACGGTGAAACGCGAATTGGGATGCGCAGCAGGGCGCACGGCAGGATCGTGGGGTTGGCCCTGCCAGTCGATCGCAGGCCGCTGGCCATTGTCGATGCCCTCCCACCACGGCTGTCCATCCGCGGTCAGGCCGACGTTGGTGAAGATGGTGTCCGACTGCACGCTGGCCAGCGCATTGGGGTTGGACTTCGCCGAGGTGCCCGGCGCCACGCCGAAGAACCCGGCCTCCGGGTTGATGGCGTACAGGCGTCCGTCTTCGCCCGGGCGCATCCAGCAGATGTCGTCGCCGATGGTCCACACCTTCCAGCCGGCCTTTCGGTAGCCCTCCGGCGGGATCAGCATCGCCAAGTTGGTCTTGCCGCAGGCCGACGGAAAGGCGGCGGCGATGTAATGGGTCTCGCCGCGCGGGCTCTCGACGCCGAGGATCAGCATGTGCTCCGCCAGCCAGCCTTCCTCACGCGCCTGGTGGGACGCGATCCGCAGGGCGTGGCACTTCTTGCCAAGCAGCGCGTTGCCGCCGTAACCGGAGCCGTACGACTTGATCGTCAGCTCATTGGGGAAATGCATGATGTAGCGACGCTCGGGATCCAGCTCGCCGGTCGAATGCAGGCCCTTGACGAAACTCCCTTCGCGCTCGATGCGGGCGAGCGCGGCGGCACCCATGCGGGTCATGATCCGCATGTTGGCCACGACGTACGGCGAATCGGTGATCTCCACGCCGCAACGCGACAGCGGCGAGTCGATCGGCCCCATGCAATACGGGATCACGTACAGGGTGCGTCCTTCCATGCAGCCCTCGAACAGCGCATCGATCCTTGCGTGCGCCTCGGCCGGCGCCATCCAGTGGTTGTTGGGGCCGGCATCGTCCTGCTCGGGCGTGCACACGAAGGTCAGGTGCTCGACGCGGGCGACGTCCTCCGGATGCGAACGATGCAGCCAGCTGCGCGGATGGGTCGCTTCGTTGAGCCGGATCAGGGTGCCGTCGGCCTCCATCCCGGCGATCAGCAGCGCGTTCTCTTCGTCGCTGCCGTCGCACCAATGGATGCGTGCCGGTCGCGCCAGGCGGGCGACGTCGTCGACCCAGCGGTTCAATGCATCGAGCTTGCTGCTCATCGAGGATCCTTGCGTAGGCGTTGAAATCGATTGCACGAACAGGCAGCGCCGCATCGCCAAGACGGCGACGCGCGTCAGTTCTGCGGGATGAGGGTGTCCATGACGTGTTCGACGTAGGCCTCGAACTCGTCGTGCGGCAGGCGCGGCTGGTGCAGCTGCAGGCTGAGCTGCAGGAAGCCGACGTAGGCGGCATAGGCCAGGCGCGCGCGGTGCTGGGCATCGGTCCGCCCGAGCCCGGCCTGGCGGAAGCTGGCGGTGAGGTAATCGAGGCGACGCTGGGAGACGCGACCGATGACCGGACTGACCGTGGGGTGGTCGAGCGCCTTCAGCAGTTCACTATAGATAATGTGTGACTTCGCCTCGTGCGCGACCAGCCGGAACAGCGCGCGCAGGCGCTCGCGCGGATCCGCCACCCGTTCCAACGAGCCGAACACCAGTTCCTGTTCGGCGGTTTCCCAGCGCTCCAGCGCCGCCTGGAGGAGCGCATCGCGCGACGGAAAATGCCAGTAGAAGCTTCCCTTGGTGACGCCGAGCCTGCGCGCCAGCGGCTCCACCGCGACCGAAGCCACGCCCTGCTCCGCGATCTGCTCGAGCGCCTCGCTGGCCCAGTCGTCGGCGCTGAGGCGGCCGCTGCGCGGGGGGCTTTGGGTCATCGCGGGATCCGTTCCATACGTTACCGGTTGGGACAGTATGCTGAGTTTTTGCTCTTTTTTGCGCGGTCACACTCGTGCCGCCCGCGCCATACTTCTGCGTATGGTAGATGACGCCCTCTTCAGGCGCAACGCGGCATGATCCAATCCACCAGCGGTTCCGGGAGCCTTCCATGAGCGTGATCCTTCCCTTCCTCGTCCTGCTCGTCGCTGCCGGATTCGCCGCATACCACCGCCTGCGCTTGGCGGTGTGGGCAGCCATCACTGCCTCGCTGCTCGTGGCAGCATGGCTGCTGGGCGCGAACGCGACCGCGAGCGTAGTCGCAGCGATCATCGTGGCGCTGGTCACCGTGCCGTTGGTGCTGCCGCAATTGCGCAAGCCCTTCATCACCGCGCCGCTACTGGACTTCTACACCAAGCTGCTGCCCCCGCTTTCCGATACCGAGCGCACCGCGCTGGAATCCGGCACGGTCGGCTTCGAGGGCCAGCTGTTCTCCGGCAAGCCGGCGTGGAACCAGCTGCTGGACCTGCCGAAGCCGCAACTCAGCGCCGAGGAACAGGCCTTCCTCGACGGCCCCTGCGAAACCCTGTGCCGGATGACCGACGACTGGGACATCACCCACGTGCGCGCCGACCTCCCGCCGGAGCTGTGGGACTACATCAAGCGCAACAAGTTCTTCGGCCTGAACATCCCGAAGGAATACGGTGGCCTCGGCTTCTCGGCGCTGATGAACCACAAGGTGATCCAGAAGCTCGCGTCGATCTCGTCGGTGGTGTCCTCCACCGTGGGCGTGCCGAACTCGCTGGGCCCGGCCGAACTGCTGATGCACTACGGCACCGAGGAACAGAAGCAGCAGTACCTGCCGCGACTGGCCGATGGCCGCGAAGTCCCGTGCTTCGCGCTGACCGGGCCGTTCGCGGGCTCCGACGCCACCTCGATCCCCGATTACGGCATCGTCTGCGAGGGCGAGTGGAACGGCGCCAAGGTGCTCGGCATCCGCCTCACCCTCAACAAGCGCTACATCACCCTCGCGCCGGTGGCCACGCTGATCGGCGTCGCCTTCCGCATGTACGACCCGGACGGCCTGCTCGGGGACACCCGCGACATCGGCATCTCGCTCGCGCTGGTGCCCCGCGACACCCCGGGGCTGGAGATCGGCCGCCGCCACTTCCCGCTCAACTCGCCGTTCCAGAACGGCCCGATCCATGGCAAGGACGTGTTCGTGCCGCTGTCGCAGCTGATCGGCGGCGAAGACTACGCCGGCCAGGGCTGGCGCATGCTGATGGAATGCCTGTCGATCGGCCGTTCGATCACCCTGCCCTCGACCGCCAGCGGCGGCTCGAAGATGGGCGCGGTGGCAGTGGGCAGCTATGCGCGCATGCGCAAGCAGTTCGGGCTGTCGGTCGGCCGCTTCGAGGGCGTCGAGGAAGCGCTGGCGCGCATTGGCGGCAACGCCTACGCCTGCAGCGCGCTGTCCGAGGCGACCGCGGCGGCGGTCGCGCGCGGCGAGAACCCCGCGGTCCCGTCCACCATCGCCAAGTACCACTGCACCGAGATGGGCCGCAAGGTGTCGCTGGACTGCATGGACATCCTCGGCGGCAAGGGCATCATCCTCGGGCCGCGCAACTTCGCCGGGCGTTCCTACCAGGCCGCACCGATCGCGATCACGGTCGAGGGCGCCAACATCATGACCCGCTCGCTGATGATCTTCGGCCAGGGCGCCATCCTCTGCCACCCGTGGGTGATGAAGGAGATGAAGGCCGCGCAGCTGGAGGATCCGAAGGCGCGCATCGACCAGTTCGACACCGCCCTGTTCGGCCACATCGGCTATGCGATCAGCAACGCGGTGCGCAGCTGGTGGTACGGCCTGACCGGCAGCAAGATCGGCGCCGCGCCCGGCGACGACGACACCCGCCGCTACTTCCGCAAGCTCAACCGCTACTCCGCCGCGCTGGCGGTGATGGCGGACACCTCGATGCTGTTGCTGGGCGGCAAGCTGAAGTTCAAGGAATCGTTGTCGGGTCGCCTGGGCGACGTCCTCAGCCAGCTGTACATCGCCAGCGCGATGCTCAAGCGCCACCAGGACCAGGGCGCGCCGGCCGGCGACCAGCCCCTGCTGGCCTATGCCTTCCACGATGCGGTCAACAAGATCGAGACCGCGCTGTCCGGCGCGTTGCGCAACTTCCCGATCCGCCCGGTCGGCTGGCTGCTGTGGCTGGTGATCTTCCCGTGGGGCCGCCGCGCGCAGGCGCCGAGCGACCGCCTCGGCCACAAGGTCGCCTCGCTGCTGATGACCCCGTGCGATGCCCGCGAACGTCTGGCCAGCGGCGTGTTCACCACGCCCGGCGAGCACAATCCGGCGGGCCGCATCGTCAGCTACCTGCCGAAGGTGGTGATGGCGGAACCGGTCGAGCGCAAGTTCCTCAAGGCGCTCAAGAACAGCGACATCGAGGCGCTGGAGTTCGACGCCCAGCTCGACGAAGGCGTGCGCGAGGGCTGGATCACCGCCGAGGAGCGCAAGCAGTTGGAAGAACTGCGTGCGATGACCCTGGACGCGATCATGGTCGACGACTTCGATCCCGCCGAACTGCGCTCCGCCGGCTACGCGATGCAGCACGGACAGCCGTCGGTGCCGCGCGCAGCGGCGTGAACGTCCTCGCGGCCTACGACCGCATCAGCCGGTGGCCCGCGGGCCGCTGGCTGTTCTCGCGGCTGGTGTGCTGGAAGGCGCCGTACTTCGCCAGCATCGCGCCGCGCATCGAGCTGCTCGAACCCGGGCGCGGCATCGCCACCATTGCGCATCGCCGGCGGGTGACCAACCACCTCGGCACGGTGCACGCGATCGCGCTGTGCAACCTCGCCGAATTCGTCGGCGGCCTCGCCTGCGACGTCAGCATCCCGGCGACGATGCGCTGGATCCCCAAGGGCATGACCGTCGCCTACCTCCGGAAGGCGGTGGGCGCCATGCGTGCCACCGCAACACCCGCGTTCCCGCCGCGCGAGTCGAGCGAAGGCTACGAATTGCCGTTCGAGGTGGTCGTCGAGGATCCGGCCGGCGAGGCCGTGTTCCGCGCGACCATCACCATGTGGGTCTCGCCACGCGCTGCGCGCTGATCAGGTCCAGGCCAGCGCCGCCAACGCGGCGAGCGCGGGCAGCGCCTGCACCGCGAAGATCCGCTTGTTGACCGACCACGCCCCGTAGGCGCCGGCGACCACCACGCAGGCCAGGAAGAACAGCGCGAATTCGCGCGAGCCGGTGGCAACGCCATACAACAGTCCCGCGGCCAGGAAGCCGTTGTACAGACCCTGGTTGGCCGCCAGCACGCGGGTGACTTCCGCCTTCTCCGGGGTGTTGCGGAACACCTTGAGGCCCGCCGGGCGGGTCCACAAGGCCATCTCCAGCACCAGGAACCCCAGGTGCAGCAGGGCGACGAGGACGACGAGGGCTTGCGCGACCGGCGACATGGGCATACTCCGTTCCGGCGGAGCGTCGCACGATGGCGGCCAAAGCGCCAAGCCGGGGGAAAGCATGCGGGGAAGCCAGGCACACGCACAGGTCCACCTCAACATCGGGGTGACCGCGCACCGCGACCTGGTGGACGCGGAGATCCCGCGCCTGCGCGCGGAAGTGCGCGCGTTCCTTGCGGGGCTCGGCGACGCGTATCCCGACCTGCCGCTGCGCGTGATCTCGGCGCTGGCCACCGGCGGCGACCAGTTGGTAGCCGAGGAGGCGCTGGCGCTGGGAATCGAGCTCGTGGTCCCGCTGCCGCTGCCGCTGGCGGCCTACGAACACGACTTCGAGGACCCCGAGTCGCTGGCGCGGTTCCGGGCGCTGCTCGCCCGGGCCCGCGTACGTACCCTGCCACTGGCGCCGCGGATCGACGTCGACGACGTGCAGGCGCGAGGAAGCGCCCGCAATCGACAGTACGCGCAATTGGGGATGTTCGTGTCCTCGCACTGCCAGCTCCTGCTGGCCCTGTGGGACGGCCGCCCGAGCGACGCCACAGGCGGCACCGCGCAGGTGGTCGACTATCACCTGCGCAACACAATGCCCGGGTTCCGCACCGAGGACATCGCGCCCAATCTGCTGGCCGACGACGAAAGCGACCTCGTCTACCACGTCCACTGCCCGCGCCGGATGCCGCATCCCGGGCCGGGGCCAGGCACGATGGCGGTGCCGCCGCCGCGCTGGGTGACCCTGGACGGTGAAAGCCCGGGTGGCGCCCCGCCGCCCGCGCAGTACCGGCACGTGTTCGCGCAATTGCAGGCGTTCAATCGCGATGCCGCGCGCCACCGCGAGACGATCGCCGGCGGGCGCGCGTCGCTGCTCGGGCGCGACATGCCGGCGCCGCCACCGGCCTTCGTGCGCGAGACCGACGCCCTGTTCGGCACCGCCGACTGGCTCGCCGCGCATTTCCGCAGCCGCATGCGCGGCGGCATGCTCGCGACACATGCGCTGGCCGCGGCGATGGGCTTGGCCTTCATCCTGTATTCCGACCTCGCCGCCCACCGCGGCTACGTGGCGCTGTTCCTGCTGCTGTTCGCGGCGGGGGCGCTGGTACGCTGGATCGCCGCGCGGCGCGAGTGGCACCGCAAGTTCCTCGACTACCGCGGCCTCGCCGAAGGCCTGCGCGTGCAGGTGTACTGGCGGCTGGCCGGCGTCGAGACCCCGCCCAACAGCAGCCTGGGCTACGACAGCTTCCTGCAGAAGCAGGACGTCGACCTGAGCTGGATCCGTCACGCCATGCGCGGCAGCAACCTGCTGCGCGACGACGGCTTCGCATCCGACACCGGCTGGCTGCATTGGGTGATCGCGCACTGGGTCGGCACCGGCAGCGACCCGCCCGGCGACACCGGCGGCCAGTTGCGCTACTTCCGGGCAGGGGTGGCGCGTCGCGAAGCGGCGTACCGCACCACCACGCGACTCGGGGAACTCGCGCTGGCCGGCGGCCTGCTCGGCGCGCTGGCGCTGCTGGTACTGGCACCCGTACTCGACGACCACTGGCGCACCGGACTGCTGGTGGCGATGGGCCTGCTGCCGCTGGTGGCCGGCATCCGCGAGGCATTGGCCTACAAGAACGCCGACAAGGAGCTGATCAAGCAGTTCCGCTTCATGCGTCGCCTGTTCGAGAGCTGCCGCTGGCGGCTGGACCTGGCCGCGGATGACGACGAAGCCCGCCACCTGCTGCGCGCGCTCGGCTGCGCCTGCCTGGAGGAGCATGCCGAATGGATCCTGCTGCACCGCGAACGCCCGCTGGAAGGCGGCTCGCCATCCGCTTGAGGCGCGGAAGGGCGTAGTCTTGGCGATTCCGGCGGCCTAGGGGGGCGGCCGGCCACCAGGGGATGCGATGCACTATCGCGCCTTCATCAGCTACAGCCATGCCGACGCGCGTTGGGCATCGTGGTTGCATCGGCGGCTGGAGTCGTACCGACTCCCCTCGCGCCTGCGGGGCGGAAGTGGTGCGCACGGCCCCCTGCCGGAACGCATGTCGCCGGTGTTCCGCGACCGCGACGACCTCCCCAGCGCCGGCCACCTGGCTCCGCAGATCGAAGCCGCCCTCGCCGCGTCCGAAGCCCTGGTGGTGGTCTGCTCGCCGGATGCCGCGCGCTCGGCCTACGTCGATGCCGAGATCCTGGCCTTCAAGCGCCTGGGCCGCGGCGACCGCATCTATGCCTTCATCGTGTCCGGCGAACCCAATGCCGGCGACGCCCGCGAATGTTTCCCGCACGCGCTGCGCCACGACCTGGATCCCGGGACCGGCGCACTCGACGTGGTCGCCAACCCGATCGCGGCGGATGCGCGCGCCGGCAAGGACGGGCGTTCGCTGGCCCTGCTCAAGCTGCTCTCAGGCTTGTTCGGCCTGCCACTGGACACCCTGCGCCAGCGCGAAGCCCAGCGGCGGCACCGGCGGATGGCCGCGATCACCGGGCTGGCGGTGCTGGTGATGCTGGTCACCTCGGTGCTGGCCGTGCAGGCGGTGATCGCGCGCAAGGCGGCGGAACGCCGGCAGAAACAGGCCGAAGCGCTGGTCGACTTCATGCTCGGCGACCTCAACGACAAGCTTTCGCAAGTCGGTCGCCTCGACATCCTGTCCAAGGTCAACGACAAGGCGATGGATTACTTCGCCTCCCTGCCGAGCAGGGACGTCACCCCGGAAGCGCTGGAGCAGCGCGCGAAGGCGCTGGTCAAGATCGGCGTCGTCCGCACCGAACAGGGCGACTATGCCGGCGCGATGAAGAGTTACCGCGCCGCATCCGAACTCTCCGGACCGATGGCGCGGGCGATGCCGACCGATGTCCCGCGCCAGCTCGCGCATGCGGACGTGCTGTCCTACATCGCCCTGATGCACTGGTACCAGGGCGACCTGGCCAGTGCGGGCCGCGGCTTCGACGACGCCGCGCGCGTGCTCGCCGCGGCGCAACGGTGGGCACCGAGCGACCCGCAACTGCTTTACCAGGCGGTCACCAACGAAAACAACAACGGCCACGTGCTCGAGAGCCTTGGCCGGATCGAGGACGCGAACACCCATTACGACCGCATGCTCGCGCTCGCGCGCCAGCTCACCGCGCGCGACCCGACCAACACCGAGTGGCAGAACATGCTCGGGCTGGCGCACAACAACCTCGCCAAGATGGCCCTGCAGCGCGGCGACCTGTCCGCCGCCATCGCCGGCTACCGCGAGGACCTGGCGGTGAAGGCGCGGCTGGTGGCGCGCGATCCGCGCAACAACGCGCAACGCCGCTTCCTGCTGATCGCGCGGGCCACGCTCGGTCGCACCCTGGCGCTGACCGGCCGGTTCGCGGAGGCTGCAGCGCTGCAGTCGCAGGCGCTCGCGGAGGCCCGCAAGCTGCACGCGATGGAGCCCTCGAGCTCGGAGTACCGCGAGGACCTCGGCCTGTACGCGATCCAGGCGGCGCGCGTCGCCCG
>JAFLEC010000054.1 GCA_017302095.1 Lysobacterales bacterium
CCGGCCGGTGATCCGGGTCACCACGCTGAAGCCGATCGACCAATCGGTGCTGAATTTCCTGATCGAGGTCGATTGGGGGCAGGGCCGCCTGGTCCGCGAATACACCGCGCTGGTGGATGCCCCGCGCACCGCGAGCGCCGCCGTGCAACCGGCGATCGATGCGCCGCGGGTCGAAGTCCCGGGCGTCATCCAGCGTCCGCTTGCGCCCGCGCCGCTTCCCGCCGAGTCGCCAACGCCGGCAACCCCGGTCGCGGCCGAACCGGTCCCTGCACCGGCGAGTGCCATCCCCTTGCCTGCAGCGTCCAAGCCGAGCACGACGCCGGCGCCGGCCACGGGCGAATACGGTCCGGTCAAGCGCGGCGAAGCCTTGTCCAGCATCGTCGGCAAGCTGGACCTGCCTGGAGGCACCAGCCTGGACCAGGCCATGCTGGCACTGCTGCGGGCGAATCCCGATGCCTTCCTCGGCGGCGACATCAACCGATTGAAGCGCGGCGCGGTGTTGCGAGTGCCGGACAGCGGCGAATTGGAGGCGATCAAGCCCGACGAAGCGGCGATGGTCGTCCGGGAGCAGATGCGCCAGTGGCGGCAGGCCCGTCGCCCGGTCGCTCAACCCAGCCTGGTCGACGCCTCGTCTCCGGCAGCCACCCAGGCGACAGCGCCGAAGCCCCCCGCAGCGACCGCGCCTGCACCGACCCCGGCACCCGTACGCGAGGCGGCACCGCGGCCATCGGCGCCCAAACCCGCCCCCCCCGAGGCGGGCGCAAGGCCCATCGCGCGCACCGAAGCGCGCTTGCAGATCGTCCCCCCCACCGGCCCCGGCAAGGCCACCGCAACACGAACCGGCGCAAGCGCCGGCGGCGAGGGCAGCATGCTCCAGCAACAATTGCGCCAGAAGGATGAAGACATCGCCGCCAAGGCCGCGGAGATCGGCGAGCTCAAGGAGCGCGTCGCGGAGCTGGAGAAGCTGCGCCAGGACCAGCAGGCGATGATCGCGCTCAAGGACAGCGAACTGGCGGCCGCGCAACAGCGGTTGGCTCAGGCCAACGCCAAGCCGGCCACCGTCGCGTCCGTCCCGCAACAGGCTGCCGGTGCGGCGCAACCCACTGCGGAAGTGCGTCAACCCGTGCCGGAGGAGGAAAGCGCATCGTCGACCACGCCGTGGTTGTGGGGTGGCTTGGCCTTCCTGGGCATGGCGGTGCTGGCGTGGTTGGTGGTGCGACGCGGCGCACGACCCGCATCCAAGGCGCCGGTGCGGCAGCGGGTGTTCGATGCAGATGCCCTTGCGGCGAGCTTGCGCGCACCCGGCCTCGCATCGGCGGAACCCGAACCCACAGCCACCGCGGATGTCGAGGCAGCGGAAGGGGCGCAGGAGCTCGACGTGGCGGCGCACGAAACGCCGCCTGGCGCCACGGCACCCGTCGCGGCGCGCAATGAAACGCCCACCTGGCACTCCGGCTGGGTGCAGACCGAGCCTCCGTCGCCGCCGCAACCGGTGGCTCAGGCTCCACGCTTCGTAGCACCGGCGCCCGTTGCCCCTCCCGAATCGGCGGGCTCCGAGCGTGTCGCGCAGGCGCCGGTGATCGCGCACGCCAAGGCCTCGGTCGAACACCGGATGAAGCTGGCGCGGGCCTTCCTCGACATCGGCGACGACCATTCGGCGAAGCAGCTCCTGCGCGAGATCATGGACGACGTCGATCCCGCCGCGCGCGATGAAGCGGCACGCATGCTGCGCGAGCTCGGCTGAGGCCGCGCGCGACCGGCATGCGCCTGGCGCTCGGGGTCGAATACGACGGCAGCGGATTCTCCGGCTGGCAGCGCCTGAGCGCGGCCGGTTCGCTGGCCGCCGACGGCAGCCTGCAGACCGCGCTGGAGACGGCCCTGTCCCGGGTCGCCGATGCGCGCATCGATACCGTCTGCGCTGGCCGCACCGATGCCGGCGTGCATGGCCAGTGCCAGGTCGTGCACTTCGACACCGAGGCGCGCCGCGACGCGCGCGGCTGGATCCTGGGGACCACCGCCAACCTGCCGCCGACGATGGCGGTGCGCTGGTGCGTGCCGGTGGCCGACGATTTCAATGCCCGTTTCTCCGCCCGCGCCCGTCGCTATCGCTATCGGATCCTGAATCGCGTCGCGCGGCCCGGGCTGGGGCGGCAGTACCTGGGCTGGGAACGCATGCCGCTGGATGCCGACGCCATGCACGCCGCCGCGCAGGCGCTGCCGGGCGAGCGGGACTTCTCCGCCTTCCGCAGCGTGCAATGCCAAGCCACCCACGCGCGTCGCAACCTGCAGGCGATCTCGGTCCGGCGCGATGGCGACGAGGTCGTGGTCGAGGTGCAGGCGAATGCGTTCCTGCACCACATGGTCCGCAACATCGTCGGTTCGCTGCTGGTGGTGGGCCGCGGCGAGCAACCGAGCGGCTGGATCGCAAGCCTGCTGGCCGGCCGTGACCGCACCGTCGCCGGGCCCACCGCGCCGGCGCAGGGGCTGCTGTTCATCGGCCCGCGCTATCCGCGACAATGGGGCCTGCCGCCGGAAGTCACCGGGGATGAGTGACCCATGCAGCGCGCCCTGTTCCGCACCCGCATCAAGTTCTGCGGCCTGACCCGCGCGGGCGACATCCGCCTGGCGGGAGAGTTGGGCGTGGATGCCGTCGGCCTGGTATTCGCCAGGCAGAGCAAGCGTCGGGTCGAGCCCGCTTCCGCACGCGCCCTGCGCGATGCGATGGCCCCGCTGGTCGATGTCGTCGCCTTGTTCATGGACAACCCGGTCGACGAAGTGCGCGAGGCGATCGCGCAGGTGCGGCCATCGCTGCTGCAGTTCCACGGCAGCGAGGACGATGCCTTCTGCCGCCGCTTCGGCCTGCCGTACCTCAAGGGCATCGGCATGCGCGGGCAAGAGGCGGCGCTCAGCGGCCGGATGCTGCACGCGCGCTACCCGAGCGCGGCCGGTTTCGTGCTGGATGGGCACGCGCAGGGCGCGGCCGGTGGCAGCGGCCAGCGCCTGGACCTGTCGGCGATCCCGCCGGACATGACCAAGCCGTGGGTGCTGGCGGGCGGGCTGGAGCCAGCCAATGTGTTCGCTGCGGTACGCCGGGCCTCGCCATGGGGCGTGGATGTCTCCAGCGGGATCGAGGTGCAGCCCGGGGTCAAGGATGGCGTGCTGATGCGCCGCTTCGTGGAGGAAGTGCGCCGTGCCGATTGCGTCGAACTCGGCGAGGATGATGCATTCAAGTCATGCAACGCCTGTGGCCGCTGACTGCGCATCCGGCGCTCGTGTAGGCTATCCGGCATGACCTCCGTGCGTCGCAAACCCGCTCCGTTCGGCCGTTCCTTGCGGCGCTGGCGCCGCGTGCCGGGTGCCATGGTCAGGTGAGGCTGGTCCGCAGCGAAGAGAAGAATCGTCTTCCCGCAGCCTGATCGGCTGCTTCCGCTTCCGGAGAGCCTACATGCCATCCCCCTCGACCGATACCGCCCCCGCCGCGGCCATCGACTACTCGCGCTATCCCGACGCGTCGGGCCACTTCGGGCGCTACGGCGGGCGCTTCGTCGCCGAGACGCTGATCGGTCCGCTGCAGGAGCTGGCCGCCGCCTACGATGCCGCGCGCGTCGATCCCGCCTTCGTCGCCGAATTCGAGGCCGACCTGGCCCATTACGTCGGCCGGCCCAGCCCGATCTACCACGCCGAACGGCTCAGTCGCGAGGCCGGCGGCGCGCGCATCCTGCTCAAGCGCGAGGACCTGAACCACACCGGCGCGCACAAGATCAACAACACCATCGGCCAGGCCCTGCTGGCCAGCCGGATGGGCAAGACCCGGATCATCGCCGAGACCGGCGCCGGCCAGCATGGCGTGGCCTCGGCCACGGTCGCCGCGCGCCTCGGGCTGGAGTGCGTGGTCTACATGGGCGCGACCGACATCGAGCGGCAGAAGATCAACGTCTACCGGATGCGGCTGCTCGGTGCGACGGTGGTGCCGGTCACCAGCGGCTCGGCGACGCTCAAGGACGCGCTGAACGAAGCGATGCGCGACTGGGTGACGAACGTCCGCGACACCTTCTACATCATCGGCACGGTCGCCGGTCCCGACCCGTACCCGCGGATGGTCCGCGACTTCAACGCCGTGGTCGGCCGCGAGGCGCGCGCCCAAATGCTGGCCGAATACGGCCGCCTGCCGGATGCGGTGACCGCCTGCGTCGGCGGCGGCAGCAACGCGATCGGCATCTTCCACGCGTTCCTGAACGATCCCGGCGTGCGCCTTGTTGGCGCCGAAGCCGCGGGCGAGGGCATCTCCACCGGCCACCACGCGGCCTCGTTGGCCGCCGGTCGGCCGGGCGTGCTGCACGGCAACCGCACCTACGTGATCTGCGACGACGACGGGCAGATCGTCGAGACCCACTCGGTCTCCGCCGGCCTCGACTACCCGGGCGTCGGCCCCGAGCACGCGTTCCTGAAGGACGCCGGGCGCGCCGACTACGTGGGCGTCACCGACGACGAGGCGCTTGCCGCCTTCCACTTGCTCGCGCGCACCGAGGGCATCCTGCCGGCGCTGGAGTCCAGCCATGCCGTCGCCCAGGCAATCAAACTGGCCCGCGACCTGCCGAAGGATGCCATCGTCCTGTGCAACCTGTCCGGACGAGGCGACAAGGACGTGCACACCATCGCCGGGCGCGAGGGAATGATGCTCTGAAGTGGCGCAACTGGCCTCGGCGGGCCGGTTGCGCGACAATGCCGGGTTCAGTCACCACATCAGGAGTGCGGCCATGGCCGACGAACAGCAGGCCCCGACCGCGGCCGACCAGCAGAACGCGCAGAACCCGAACCAGTTGGACCCGGCGTTCTTCGACTGCGTCAACGAATACCTCGAGCTGACCAACAAGCAGTCGCAGCAGCAGGGCGTGCGCCGCGTCAGCGCGGCCAGCCTGTACGCCGCCGCCCGCTTCAATGCCCACGTCTACCTGGTCAGCGTGAAGCCGATCCACGCGGCCGGCGAACGCAAGGACTTCCTCGATTACATGACCACCATGTACCGCCGGATGCTCAACGAACACCTGGACGGCATGGGCCAGGAGCGTGGCATCGACGTCGGCGACTCCGAGCTGGCGGCCGAATACGCCGCTGCGGGCGTGCAGGTCGGCCGCCAGGCCCAGACCCCGGCTGGCGATTACGTCGCTTCCGCTGGCGCCGTGCCCCCGGCCGCGTCGAACGAATGACCCGGCTGCAGGACCGGCTCGAGGCCCTGCGGGCCTCGGGGCGCAAGGCCCTGGTACCGTTCGTGACCGCCGGCGATCCGTCGTTGGCGGCCACGGTGCCGGTCATGCATGCACTGGTCGCGGCCGGCGCGGACGTGATCGAGCTCGGCGTGCCGTTCTCCGATCCGATGGCCGATGGCCCGGTGATCCAGCGCAGTTCCGAGCGCGCGCTGGCGCGCGGCGTCGGCCTGAAGCGGGTGTTGTCGATCGTCGAGGCCTTCCGCGAGACCGATGCCGCCACGCCGGTGGTGCTCATGGGCTACCTGAACCCGGTCGAGATCCGCGGCGTGGCGACGTTCGCGGCGGATGCAGCCGGTACCGGCGTCGATGGCGTGCTGCTGGTCGACCTGCCGCCGGAGGAAGCCGATGAATACCACGCGGCCTTCGCGCGGCACGGCCTCGCGCTGATCTCGCTGGCATCGCCGACCACGCCGCAGGCCCGCCTGGAGCGGCTCACGGCGCAGGCCGAAGGCTACCTGTACTACGTCAGCTTCGCCGGCGTGACCGGCGCAGACCGCCTCGATGCCGGCGATGCCGCCGACCACCTGCGCGCGATCCGCGGGATGGCCAGGATCCCGGTGTTCGCCGGCTTCGGCATCCGCGATGCCGAGACCGCCTCGGCGATGGCGGCGCATGCCGATGGCGTGGTCGTCGGCAGCGCGTTGGTCGCCACCCTGGAAGGCAGCGCCGACGAGGTCGAGGCCGCCCGGCGCGCGGGCGACTTCCTGCGACCGCTGCGCGCGGCGCTCGACGGCTTGCCGGCCGGCGCCTGAGCTAGACTTGCTGATCCGCGCGGCACCGCCCGCGCCCCGGCCGGAGTACCCCAACCCCGATGTCCTGGCTCAAGAAACTGATGCCCGCCACCATCCGCACCGAGACCGGCGCGGAACGCAAGCGCAGCGTGCCGGAAGGGCTGTGGGAAAAATGCGACCGTTGCGGCGCGGTGCTGTACCGGCCGGAGCTGGAGGAGCACCTCGAGGTCTGCCCGAAGTGCGGCTTCCACATGGCGATCCGCGCCCGCGTGCGCCTAGCCAGCCTGCTCGACGAGGGAATGGGCCACGAGATTGGCGCCGAACTCGGCCCGACCGACGTGCTGCGGTTCAAGGACCAGAAGAAGTACGCCGACCGCATCAAGGCTGCGCAGAAGGCCACCGGCGAGCGCGATGCGCTGGTCGCGATGGAAGGCAAGCTGAAGGGACATGACCTGGTCGCCTCCGCCTTCGATTTCGCGTTCATGGGCGGCTCGATGGGGTCGGTGGTCGGCGAGCGCTTCGCCCTCGCCGCCGAGCGCGCGCTGGAACTGCGCTGCCCGTACGTGTGCTTCTCCGCCAGCGGTGGCGCGCGCATGCACGAGAGCCTGTTCTCGCTGATGCAGATGGCCAAGACCTCGGCTGCGCTGGGGCGCCTGCGCGCAGCCGGCCTGCCGTACGTCTCGGTGCTGACGCATCCGACCACCGGTGGCGTGTCGGCGAGTTTCGCGATGCTGGGCGACCTCAACATCGCCGAGCCCGGCGCGCTGATCGGCTTCGCCGGTCCGCGGGTGATCGAGCAGACCGTCCGCGAGAAGCTGCCGGAAGGCTTCCAGCGCAGCGAGTTCCTGCTCGAGCACGGCGCCATCGACCAGATCGTCGACCGCCGCGAGATGCGCGACCGCCTCGCGCACCTGCTGGCCCTGCTGATGAAGCGCCCGGCCCCGGCGGACGACGCGGAGGCGGCGTGAGCGCGCGCCGCTACTTCGGCACCGACGGCATCCGCGGGCGGGTGGGCGAGGGCGCGATCTCCGCCGACTTCGTGCTGCGCCTCGGCAACGCCTACGGGCATGCGCTGGTCGCCGCCGCACCCGAAGGGCACGACTGGCGCAAGCCGATGGTGCTGATCGGCAAGGACACCCGGATCTCGAACTACATGTTCGAGGCCGCGCTGGAGGCCGGCCTGGTCGCCGCCGGCGTGGACGTGCAGCTGATGGGGCCGATGCCGACCCCGGCGGTCGCGCACCTGACCCATTCGATGCGCGCCGACGGCGGCATCGTGATCTCGGCCTCGCACAACCCGCACCACGACAACGGCATCAAGTTCTTCTCGGCCCAGGGCGAGAAGCTCGACGACGCCACCGAGCTGGCGATCGAGGCCGCGCTGGACGCGCCGTTCCGGACGGTGGCCTCGGAGCGGCTGGGCAAGGCGGTGCGCACCCGCGACACCATCGGCCGCTACGTCGAAGCCTGCAAGAACTCGGTGCCCCGGGGCTTCAACCTCGACGGCATGCGCATCGTGGTCGATTGCGCGAACGGCGCGACCTACCAGCTGGGGCCGCTGGTGCTGCGCGAGCTGGGCGCGCGGGTCGATGCCATCGGGATCGACCCGAACGGCCTCAACATCAACGACGGCGTGGGCTCGACCCATCCCGGGGCGCTGGCCGCGCGGGTGCGGGAGACCGGCGCCGACCTCGGCATCGCCTTCGATGGCGACGGCGACCGCGTGCTGTTCGTGGACGGCGAGGGCCGGGTGCGCGACGGCGACGACCTGCTCTACGTGCTGGCCTGCGACTGGCAGGACAGCGGCCGCCTGCGCGGCCCGGTGGTCGGCACGCTGATGACCAACTACGGGTTCGAACGCGCGCTCGGCGAGCGCGGCATCGGCTTCGTGCGCGCGAAGGTCGGCGACCGCTACGTCCACCAGCAGTTGCTGGCCCACGACGGCGTGCTCGGCGGCGAAGCGAGCGGCCACATCCTCTGCCTCGACCGCGCCAGCACCGGCGACGGCATCGTCAGCGCGCTGCAGGTGCTGGAAGTGCTGGGCCGCCGCGGCATCGGCCTCGGGACCGCGCTGGCCGGCCTGCGCAAGGTGCCGCAGCAGACCGTGAACGTCCGCTACGAGGCCGGGCGCAAGCCTGCCGAGGCCGACAGCGTGCGCGTGGCGCTGCAGGCGGCCGAACAGGCGGTGGCGGACCGGGGACGCGCCTTCCTGCGCGCGTCCGGCACCGAGCCGGTGGTGCGGGTGACGGTCGAGGCCGACGATCCCGTGCTGGTCGAGGCCACCCTGCAGGCCCTTTCGGCGGCGGTCCGCGCCGCCGCCTGATCCCGATCAATCCCGATCCCCGGCGGCCGGTGCAGACTGCCGCCCCACCCGAGCGAACCCGAGCCATGAGCGAGCCCTACATCCCGACCCTCGACATCCGCCGCTTCGAGAGCGATCGCGACGCCTTCGTCGCCGAACTGGGCGCGGCCTACCGAGAATGGGGCTTCGCCGGCATCCGCGGCCATGGCATTCCGCAGGACGTGATCGACGGCGCCTACGATGCCTTCACCGCCTTCTTCGCCCTGCCCGAAGACGTAAAGAAGCAGTACCACGTGCCCGGCGGCGGCGGCGCGCGCGGCTACACGCCGTTCGGCGTGGAGACCGCCAAGGACTCCAAGTACTTCGACCTCAAGGAGTTCTGGCACGTCGGCCGCGAGGTGCGCGACGAGAAGTACGCCGAGGCGATGCCGGCGAACGTGTGGCCGTCCGAGGTCCCCGAATTCCGTGCGCGCGCGCTGGCGCTGTACGACGCGCTGGATGCGCTGGGTTCGCGCATGCTGTCGGCGCTCGCGCTGGGGCTGGACCTGCCGGAAGCCTACTTCGCCGACAAGACCAACAACGGCAACTCGATCCTGCGCCCGATCCACTACCCGCCGATCACCATCGACGACGTGCCGAACGTGCGCGCCGGTGCGCACGAGGACATCAACCTGATCACCCTGCTGGTGGGCGCCAGCGCGGAAGGCCTGCAGGTGCTCTCGCGCAAGGGCGAATGGGTGCCGTACACCGCCGCCGCCGACACCATCGTGGTCAACATCGGCGACATGCTGCAGCGCCTGACCAACCACGTGCTGCCGTCGACCACCCATCGCGTGGTCAACCCGCCGGGCGAGAAGGCGCGCCAGCCGCGTTACTCGACGCCGTTCTTCCTGCACCCGAACCCGGATTTCCTGATCGACGTGCTGCCGAACTGCGTCAGCGCCGACAACCCGAGCCGTTACCCCGAGCCGATCACCGCCCAGGGCTACCTCGACGAACGCCTGCGCGAGATCAAGCTGAAGTGAACCACGGGGCCGCCGCAAGGCGGCCTTTTGCTTTCGGCGGCGGCTCGCGTCGCGGATGGTGCGCGCCTGGCGGCTCAGGCCATCCAGAAGAACACCGCGGCCATCCGCTGGTCGGCGAGGACTTCGCCGCAGTAGGCGGTGGCGCTGTGGATCATCGCCGCGCTGTAGACCAGCAGACGGTTGAAGCGGTTGGGGATGCGGACGTCCTCGACGAATGAACCCGGCGGCACGAAGCGGGTACCGAGCGCCTGCACCAGGTTGTCGTGCGGCTTGCCGACGGTGTTGCCGCCAAGCTGACCGTTCGGCAAGCGCTGGCGGTAAAAGCTGGTGCCACAGTCCGCTGGGGCCGACGGGTTCAAGTACAACACGCCGGCATACCTGCACAGTGCGCGGGAATCGGTGTGCGGGCGTGCGGCCGCCTCGCGTTCGCCGACCGCCTGCACGCAGTTGTGATTGAGCGTCTTGCCGTCCGGGGCGGCCTCGACCCACAGCCTGCCGCGACCGGTCACCGCGCGGACGCGCGCCTCGACGCCTGCCAGTTCCTCCGGCTCCAGCGCCGGGATCGCGCGACGGCCCGGCCAGCTTTCGCCGGTATGCGGGAATCCGAGGCTCCAGTCGGGCTTGGCGAGGCAGCGGTCGCGGATCGCGCCGGGGTCGGGCAGGACGTCGTCGATGATCCAGTAGTCGCGGCCCTCGGTGGGCTTGCGATAGGGCAGGACGCGCGGCGGGGGCGGACGGTTCATCGCGCGGACTATAGCGCCGCCGGCCATGGACGGTTGCTAGACTTCCGGCTTTGATTGCTGGAGTCGCGCATGCGCCGCAGGATCGTCGCCGGGAACTGGAAACTGCAGGGCGACCGCGCCTTCGCACGCGCGCTGCTGGACGCCGTCGCCGCCGTGCCGGCGCCGGCCGGGGTCGAGCGCATCATCCTGCCGCCGTTCCCGTACCTCGGCGAGCTGGCCTGGCAGTACGGCAAGCAAGGCCTGGCGTTCGGCGCCCAGGACGTCAGCGAGCACGCGAAGGGCGCCTACACCGGCGAGGTCGCCGCGGCGATGCTGGCGGATGTCGGCGCGCGCTACACCCTGGTCGGGCATTCCGAAAGGCGCCAATACCATGCCGAGGACAACGCGCTGGTCGCGCGCAAGTTCGTGGCGGCGAAGGCCGCCGGGCTGGTGCCGATCCTGTGCGTGGGCGAGACCCTGGACGAGCGCGAATCCGGCGCCACCGAGGAGCGCTTGCGCGAGCAGCTGGATGCGGTGTTCGAAGCGGCCGGGGTGGGCGCGATGGCGGATGCCGTGCTGGCCTACGAGCCGGTGTGGGCGATCGGCACCGGGCGCACCGCCAGCCCGGAGCAGGCACAGGCCGTGCATGCGTTCCTGCGTGGCGAAGTGGCGCGCCGCGATGCTACAATCGCTGATTCACTGCCCTTGCTGTACGGCGGCAGCGTGAAGCCGGACAACGCGGCCAGCCTGTTTGCCCAGGCCGACGTGGACGGCGGGCTGATCGGCGGGGCTTCGCTGGTCGCGACCGATTTCCTGGCCATCGCGGCAGCCGCGGCGGCCTGATTGCGCGCCTCGGCGCGCGCGTGAGAGAAGACGAACGATGCTGTTGCAACTGATCACCGTGCTGTACGTGCTCATCGCCATCGCGATGATCGCCCTCATCCTGATGCAGCGTGGCGCTGGCGCCCAGGCCGGTTCCGGCTTCGGCGGCGGCGCTTCCGCGACCGTGTTCGGTTCCCGCGGCGCCTCGAACTTCCTGAGCAAGAGCACCAAGTGGCTGGCGATCGCGTTCTTCGCGATCAGCTTGGGCATGGCGGTCTACGCCAGCAAGACCGCGCGCCAGGGCACCGTGGAGGCCAAGCCCGACCTTGGCGTGATGGCCCAGCAGCCAGCCCCGGTGCCGAGC
>JAFLEC010000055.1 GCA_017302095.1 Lysobacterales bacterium
ACCTGGGCAACGACCCGGACGTGAAGTACACGCAGGGCGGGATGGCGATCACCACGCTGTCGCTGGCCACCACCAGCGTGCGCAAGGATCGCGACGGCAACAACCAGGAAAAGACCGAGTGGCACCGGGTCAAGTTGTTCGGCAAGCTCGGCGAGATCGCCGGCGAGTACCTGAAGAAGGGCCGCCAGGTCTACATCGAGGGCCGCATCGAATACGGCAGCTACGAGAAGGACGGGGTGAAGCAGTACACCACCGACATCATCGCCGACGAGATGCAGATGTTGGGCGGTGGTGACGGCCAGCGTGGTGGCGAGGGCGGCGGTGGCGGTGGCTACCAGCGCAGTGGCGGCGGTGGTGGCGGGTATGGCGGGGATCGCCCGCAGCGCCAGCCGGCCCAGCGTCGCGAGCCTGCGCAGGCCAAGCCGGCGAACTTCGATGACGTGCCGTTCGACGACGACATCCCGTTCTGATCCGCGTCCCCAGGGAAGTACAAGCATGACGACCTGGCTCGTCACCGGCGGCGCCGGTTTCATCGGCGGCAACTTCGTGCTGGACGCGGTGGGCCGCGGCATCAAGGTCGTGAACCTGGATGCGCTGACCTATGCCGGCAACCGCGACACCTTGGCGTCGCTGGACGGCGACCCGAACCACGTGTTCGTGCATGGCGACATCGGCGATCGTGCGCTGGTCGCGTGCCTGCTGGCCGAGCATCGCCCGGATGCGGTGGTGAACTTCGCCGCCGAGAGCCACGTGGATCGTTCGATCGACGGTCCCGCGGCCTTCGTCCAGACCAACGTGGTGGGCACGCTGGCACTGCTGGAAAGCGTGCGTGATTACTGGAAGTCGCTGGACGATGCCGGCAAGACCGGGTTCCGCTTCCTGCACGTGTCCACCGACGAGGTCTACGGCACGCTCGGCGATACCGGCAAGTTCACCGAAACCACCCCGTACGCGCCGAACTCGCCGTATTCGGCATCGAAGGCAGCATCCGACCACCTGGTCCGTGCCTTCCACCACACCTACGGCCTGCCCACGCTGACCACCAACTGCAGCAACAACTACGGGCCGTACCACTTCCCGGAGAAGCTGATCCCGCTGGTGATCGCCAAGGCGCTGGCCGGCGAACCGCTGCCGGTCTACGGCGACGGCAGGCAGGTGCGCGACTGGCTGTTCGTCAGCGACCACGGCGCGGCGATCCGCGCGGTGCTGGCCGGCGGCCGGGTCGGCGAGACCTACAACGTCGGCGGCAATGCCGAGAAGCAGAACATCGAGGTCGTGAAGGCGATCTGCGCGCTGCTGGACCAGCGCCGCCCACGCGAGGACGGCTTGCCGCGCGAATCGCAGATCACCTTCGTGGCCGATCGCCCGGGCCACGACCGCCGCTACGCGATCGATGCCTCCAAGTTGCGCGACGAGCTGGGCTGGGAGCCTGCCTATACCTTCGAGCGCGGCATCGCCGAAACCGTCGACTGGTACCTCGCGCACCAGGACTGGGTGCGGCGCGTGCTGGACGGCAGCTACCGGCTGGAGCGCATCGGGGTGTCCGCATGACGCCGCTGGCGAGCGGGCGCAAGGGCATCATCCTGGCCGGCGGCTCGGGCACCCGCCTGTATCCCATCACCAAGGCGATCAGCAAGCAGTTGCTGCCGGTGTACGACAAGCCGATGGTGTACTACCCGCTGAGCGTGCTGATGCTGGCCGGCATCCGCGAGGTGCTGGTGATCAACACCCCGCACGAACAGGCGCTGTTCCGGCACCTGCTCGGCGACGGCTCGCAATGGGGCATGCGCATCGAGTATGCCGCGCAGCCGAGTCCCGACGGCCTGGCCCAGGCGCTGCTGATCGGTCGCGAGTTCCTGGCCGGCGGGCCCAGCTGCCTGGTGCTGGGCGACAACATCTTCCACGGCGATGGCCTGACCGACCTGCTGCAGCGCGCCGATGCGCGCCGGGATGGGGCGACCGTGTTCGGCTACTGGGTGCGCGATCCGGAGCGCTACGGCGTGGCGGAATTCGATGCGTCAGGCAAGGTGGTCGGCCTGGAGGAAAAGCCGGTCGCACCGAAATCGAACTACGCGGTCACTGGCCTGTATTTCTACGATGGCCGCGCCAGCGATTTCGCGGCGGGCCTGAAGCCTTCGCCGCGCGGCGAGCTGGAGATCACCGACCTCAACCGCTGCTACCTCGAGGCCGATACCCTGCACCTCGAGAAGATGGGGCGCGGTTACGCCTGGCTCGATACCGGTACCCACGAGTCGCTGGTGGAAGCCTCCAGCTTCATCGAGACCATCGAGAAGCGGCAGGGCCTGCGCGTCAGCTGCCCCGAGGAGATCGCCTACTTCAACGGCTGGATCGACGCCGACCAGCTGCGCGAGCTTGCGCGCCCGCTGGCGAAGAACGGCTACGGCCAGTACCTGCTCGGCCTGCTGGAGCACGGGCGCATCGCATGAAGGTGATCGACACCGGGCTGCCGGGATGCAAGGTCATCGAGCCCGCCGTGTTCGGCGACGAGCGCGGCCATTTCTACGAGGGCTGGAACGCGGCGCGGTTCGACGCGCTTGGCCTGCCATCCGCGTTCGTGCAGCACAACGTCTCGCGCTCGCGGCGAGGGGTGCTGCGCGGCCTGCATTACCAATGGCCGGGGAACGTGCAGGGCAAGCTGGTCAGCGTGCTGGAGGGCGAGGTGTACGACGTCGCGGTCGACATCCGCCGCGGTTCGCCGACCTTCGGCCGGCATGCCGCGGCGATCCTGAGCGCCGCCAACAAGCGTCACTTCTGGATTCCGGAAGGCTTCGCGCACGGGTTCGTGGTGCTGAGCGAGGAATCGGTGTTCACCTACCTGTGCACCGCGCCCTACGACCGCGACAGCGACAATTCGCTGCGCTGGGACGACCCGCAGCTGGCCATCGACTGGCCGCTGGCCGAGGTCTCGCTGTCGCCCAAGGATGCCGCCGCGCCGCTGCTCGCCGACATGCCCGCCGAGCGCCTGCCCGTCTATCGCGCATGAGGCTGTTGCTGCTCGGCGGCAATGGCCAGGTCGGGCGCGAGTTGCGCCGCAGCCTGGCCCCGCTCGGCCAACTGGTGGTCGCCACCCGTGACGGTGTCGGTGCCGATGCCGCCGCCGATTTCGATGTCCCGGGTTCGCTGCCCGCGCTGGTCGAGCGGGTCGCCGCCGACGTGGTGGTGAATGCCGCGGCCTACACCGCGGTGGATCGCGCCGAGTCCGACCCCGAGGCCGCGTTCCGGACCAATGCGGAATCCCCGGCGGCACTCGCCCATGCGTGCGCGGCGCGCGGTGCCTTGCTGGTGCATTACTCGACCGACTATGTCTTCGACGGCACCTCGACGCGCCCCTACCGCGAAGACGATCCGACCGCCCCGTTGGGGGTTTACGGAACCAGCAAGCTGGCGGGCGAGGAGGCGATCCGCGCCAGCGGTGCGCGCCACGCCATCCTGCGCACGGCTTGGGTGTACGCGGCGCATGGCCACAATTTCCTGCGCACCATGCTGCGACTGGCGGCCGAGCGCGACGAACTGCGCGTGGTCGCCGACCAGGTCGGGGCGCCGACGCCCGCGGGCTGGATCGCCGATGCCACCGCGATGATGCTGCGGCAGGGCATCGACGCCTCCGGCACCTGGCACCTGGTGGCCGATGGGGCGACCAGCTGGCACGGATTCGCCAGCGCGATCATGCAGGACGCCGTGGCCTCGGGCCGGCTGCCGCGTGCGCCGCGGGTGGTGCCGATCGCCACCGCCGATTATCCGACGCCGGCGCGCCGCCCGGCCTATTCGGTACTGGATACGACGCGGCTGCGGCAGGGGTTCGGGATCGTGCCCCCCGAGTGGCGCGAAGGTCTGCGCACCACCCTGCGCGAACTCCCCACGGCCTAGGACGCGACGGAGTCGGCCTGGCCCGCGGCGCTGCGAGGCGCCAGCAACCGGCGTTTCAGCCGCAGCGCCGGGCGCTCGATCGCGAACCACGAGGCCGCCGCCAGCGTGCCGGCCAGCAGCGTGCTCCACAGGGTGTTGTGCCAGGGGTCGCCGGGCGCCAGCGACTGCACCACCTGCGCCGCTGGCCAGCCATAGAGGTAGAGGCCATAGGACAGGTCGTGGCGACGGATCCGCGGCAGCTTCGGGACGAAGGCGAGCCACAGCGTGCCGTAGCAGACCAGCAGGAAGTAGGCCGGCACGAAGGCCTGGGTGCCGCGTGTTGCCACCGCAACCACCAGCAGCCCGAGCACCGGCCAGGCCGATAGCCGGACGCGGTCGCGCAGGATCCAGAACAGGGTGCCGGTGATGAAGAACGCGGTGCACCAGGCGTAGTTGGCCAGGTGGTCCGGCAATGGGCGGCGCAGCAGCGCGAAGGCACAGGCGGCGCCCATCGCCAGCATCCAGGCCGGCACGTAGCGGCGTGGCGCCAGCATCCCGAGCAGGCTCGCGCCCAGCAGCGCCAGGTAGAGCCGTGCCTCGACCGGCAGTGTCCACAGCGAGCCGTTCACGGCCGGGTTCGGCAGCGCCTCGAACACGCCCGGCAGGAAGTAGCGGCTCGACCACAGGCTGGCGTTGACCCAGAGGTAGTCCCAGGTCATCGGATCGCGCCAATAGCCGGGTGCCGTGGTCAGCAGCGGGCCGAGCACCAGCACGCTGAGCCCGACGCATGCCGCCAGCGCGGGCAGGATGCGCAACGCGCGCGCGATGAGGTAGCCACGGACGCTGTTGCGCTCGAGGCTGGCGGCGATGAGGAAGCCGCTGATGACGAAGAACACGTCGACCGCCAGCGCGCCGGCGAACTTGATGCCGGTGAGGGTGGCGACGAGGTCTCCGCCCGCGCTGCCGGTGATCGCCCAGGCGTGGCCATGGATCACCAGCCAGGCGGCGAGCAGGCGGATCAGGTTGAAGTGGTTCTGGCCGCTGTCCCAGGCCTCGGCCAGGGTCGGGCCGCGCGAGCCGGTGCGGATCATGGGCCGGCGTGGCGCCAATGCCAGGGTTCGTGGACGATCCCGTGCGGGTTGTCGCGCGGGTAGCTCATCACGAAACCATGTTCGGCGGCGTGCGCCTGCAGCCAGGCGAAGGCCGGGGTGCGCTCGAAGCTTTCCTCGGCGGCGGGTTCGCCCGGCGTGCCGATGTCCAGCGCACGGCCGGCATGGTGTTCGCTGAAGCCGGGCGCCGCGTTCACGGCCAGGATCTCCTGGATCGAGAGGCCGCGCGCCAGCTTGCGATCGAAGATGCCCAACTGGTAGTCGTGGCTGCGGTAGCCGGAGATCGCTTCCAGCAGCACGCCGTCGCGCCCCGCGGCATCGCGCAGGCGGTGCCAGGCGCGTGCGGTCGATTCATGTAGCCACAGCGGTCGGCGCCAGCGATCGAGGCCGGCGAAGGCCAGCCAGTCGGGTTCGGCGACCAGCGCCAGCCCGGCGCGCGCGGCATAGGCGTCGGCATCCAGCCCGAGTCCGTGCAGGCGTTCGGCGATGCGTGCGAGCGGCAGGTCGACCGGCAGTGGCGGGCATCCGCGCGGCATCGGCGTATCGAGGGCGTCCAGCGCCGCGTCCAGTCCCGGCTCGCGTGCCAGGTGCGCGACCAGCGGCTGCAGGCCCGTCGCCAGGTCCGCCGCGAGGAAGCGCCCATCGCGCTTGCGCCGCAGCACCCAGCGCGCGCGCGACAACGACCGCGCATCCGCACTGCTACGCGCGCGCAGCAGGTGGGCCGGCCACACTTCGATGGCCTCGGTGTTGCGCAGCATGATCGGGAAGGCGTGGCGCATGCATGCAGCTTAGCGGGCCGCCCGCCGGCAGGTCACCTCAAGCCGCGCGCAGCGCATCCAGCAGGGCCTGCGGCTTTTCCGGGCTGACCAGGATCAGCTTGCCATCGCGTTGCGGCAACAGCACGGCTTGGGTCCGCGCGGTCAGCAGGCAAAAGGCACGCCTGCGGTTGCGCAGCAAGCAAAGGCCCACGGTGAAGCCGGGGAACCCGAATCCGAACAACCGCAACATCGGCCTGAATTCGGTATGTTCCTCGAGGTTCAGCACGCGTGCCTTGTCCAGCGCCAACTCGCTGATCGGTACCTTGCGCGCGAACAGCAGCGCCCCGGCGACCAGGAGCGCGTCGCCCTCGATGCGGACCTGCCGATGCGCGAGCATCGATAGCAGCATGGCAGGCACCAACGCCGTGCCGAAGACGATCACCAGCCACCACGGCACCGGATTCGCGGGTGATTGCTCGTGCGTTCCGCCCAGGAAGGCGAAGAGCAGCAACACGATCCACAGTCCGAGGACGACCGGCCATGTCCATGGCGCCAGCGGCGCGAGCGGGAAATCGCGTTTGGTTGCGACGGGTTGCATTGTCAGTGCGCCTTGATCCACTGCGCGACGTCGTCGATCAGCGCGCTGTCGACATGCCCGGGCTGCTGGTATTCGGCGAGGCTGCCGTTGCCCTCGCCGGCGATGCCGAGGTGGTTGAGCGATTCGTAGAGCTTGAACGCGACCTTGGGATCGTCGTGGAAGGCGCCACGCCAGCGGCCCCAGTCGGCATCGACCACCTGGATGTCGCGCGCGCCCTGCAGCACCAGCATCGGCAGTGCGACCGCGGCCGCGTCGGCGACCGGATCGACCGCGTCGATGCTGCGCCAGTAGCCCGCGGGCTGGCCCATCAGCGTGCGGGTGGCGATATCGGTCGCCGGGTCGCGGGTCTGGCGCACCTGCGCAGTGATCTGCGCGATCGCATCGCGCTCGGCATCGCTGGTCTGGTTGTCGTCGAGCACCGCGAAGCGACGGTTCTGTTCGATGACGATGTCGAGCAGCGAACGCGCGGGCGCCGCCATCAGCACCAGGCCGGCCACGTGCCCGGACACCGACGCGATCCGCGGCGCCATCATCCCGCCCTGGCTGTGACCGAGCACGAAGATCCGCTTCGGATCGATGCCCTCGGTCTTGCGCAGCGCGTCGACCGCGAGGACCGCGTCATTGGTGGTTTCGTCGTCCACGCCGAAGGTGCCGCCGGCGAAATCCTGCGGACGCGCCTTGGTCCGCTTCTCGTAGCGCAGCACCGCGATGCCCTGCGCCGCCAGCCCGCGCGCGATGTCGAGGAAGGGCTTGTTCGGGCCGATGGTCTCGTCGCGGTCGTGCGGGCCGGAGCCGTGCACCAGCACCACCGCAGGGAAGGGGCCGTCGCCCTTCGGCATCGCCAGGGTGCCGGGCAGTGCGCGATCGCCTTCGCCGACCGCCATGTCGCGCTCGCCGTAGGGGGCATCCTCGGCCACCGCGGGTGCGGCGACCGGGGCGGCCGGCGCCGGCTGCACCATGAAGCCGATGATCTTGCCGTCGGTGCCCACCGCGATCTTCGCCAGCAGCGACGCCTTCTCGTACTGCAGCGGGATCTCCACCAGGGTGCCGCCGGCGCCGGGCGTCGGCTTGGCATCGCCGCGGCCGTTGGCCTTGCCGGCCTGCGCGGGCAGGGCCTCCCACACCGCCTGCAGCTTCGCGGCCGGTACCGCGGCGGCCATCTCCGGCGAGAACATCGCTTCCGCCTCGGCATAGGCGCCGGCATCCAGCCGGTCGAGCAGGCGGATCGCGGTGCCTGCCGGGTCGGATGCCGCGGCGTCCTGCGCCAGTGCGCGACCGGACAGCAGCAGACCGAGGCCCAGCGCCAGCAGCAGCGCCGATGCCAGCACAAGGCGCAGGGCGATGGACGCGCCGCGCGCGTGGCCATGGCGGCGTTCGATCAGGTGGACGATGTGCAGCATCGACATGCTCCTTGCGGGAAAGGGGTGCGGATCAGCCCGGCTTCTTCAGGTACAGCATCACGCTGGTGGGATACGGGCTGGTCGAGACCAGTTCCCAGCCTTGGGCGCCGAGCATCGCCAGCGCCTCCTCGATCTGCTTCGGCTTGACCGTCATCCAGGTCGCCTTCACTTCGACCACCTTGTAGTGCCAGCGCGTCGTCATCCTTGTTCCCCTTGTTCATCGTCGCGGCCGGGCTTGGGCAGCCGCCCGGCCTTGCGCAGCGCATCGCGCAGCACGTATTCGATCTGCGCGTTGAGGCTGCGCAATTCGTCGTCGGCCCAGCGCTGCGCCGCCGCCAGGACGTCGGCGTTGATGCGCAGCGGATAGGCCTTCTTCTCGTTCACGGTCGCGCCGGGCTCAGTACAGCGAGCCGGTGTTGACGATCGGCTGGGTGCTGCGCTCGCCGCACAGCACGACCAGCAGGTTGCTGACCATCTGCGCCTTGCGCTCCTCGTCCAGCTGCACGACGCCGTTCTTCTGCAGTTCGGCCAGGGCCATCTCGACCATGCCGACCGCGCCGGCGACGATCCGCGTGCGCGCGGCGATGATCGCGTTCGCCTGCTGGCGCTGCAGCATCGCCTGCGCGATCTCCGGTGCGTAGGCGAGGTGGCTGATGCGCGCGTCGAGCACCGCGATGCCGGCATCGGCCAGGCGTTCCTGCAGTTCCTGCTTGAGGTGCTCGCCGACTTCGCTGGCGTGGCTGCGCAGCGCGAGCTGGCCGTCCTCGTGCTGGTCGTAGGGATAGCTGGTGGCCATCGCGCGCAGGGCGGATTCGGCCTGGATGTGCACGAAGCTCTCGTAGTCGTCGACGTTGTAGACGGCCTCGGAGGCATCGACCACCTGCCACACGATCACCGAGGCGATCTCGATCGGGCTGCCGTCGAGCTCGTTGACCTTGAGCTTGCCGCTCTCGAAGTTGCGCACGCGCTGGCTGACCTTCTTCTTCGCGTAGAAGGGATTGTTCCAGCGCAGGCCGTTCTCCTTGACCGTGCCCACGTACTTGCCGAACAGGCTGAGCACCGCGGACTGGTTGGGCTCGACCATGTACAGGCCGGCCATGCAGAAGGCGGACACAGAGGCAAGCACCAATCCGCTGATCAGGTTGGGGACGGAACCGGCGTGGAGTCCGCCGGCGATGGCGAGCCAGGCGCCGATCGCCACGCCTGCGAGGAGCGCGAGCAGTACCGGGATGCCGGGGAGGGAGGATTTCAGGGACTCTTTCATCGTGGTTCTCGACGGGCGCCGGAAGCGGCGTGGGTAATTGATATCAATTTGATATCAATCAATCAATCGTTTCCCGACGAACGGTTGCGGCCGGCTTGCCTGGTCAGCGCTCGGGGCTGAGGTAGAAGATCGGTGCCGGGTTGAATTCGCCGGTCGCATACAGGCCCGCGCCGCCGGTCGTCCAAGCCAGCGCCTCGGCCTGCGGGATCAGCGGCACGTCGTGCGCCTCCGGCGCGATGGCGATGGCCTCGCCCCAGTCCTGGCCGGGGGCGCGGCGGTAGAACAGGACGCTGCCGTAGGTCAGCACCGCCAGCGTGCGGCCATCCGGGGACAGGTCGGCAGCGGTGACCTGCGAGGACAGCTTGGCCAGTTTCGGCTCGTTGCGCTGCAGGCCGGGATCGGCTTCGGGAACGCCGGCGAGGCGGCCGATCCGCCGCGGCTCCCGTACCTCGCGCCCGGGATCGGCCAGCGGCAGCACGAACAGTTCGGGTGGCTTGCGTTTCTTCGAGACCAGCAGGACCTTGCCCTCGCGGGCGTCGACCGCGACCCCTTCGACGTCGCGCGGTCCATCCGGCCAGCGCGCGCGGATCGTCCACGCCGGGCGCAGCGTGCCGCTCGTGAGTTGCGCTGGCTCCTCGAAGACATGCAGCGCGATGTTTCGGCGCAGGCCACCGTTGTCGCCGGTGTCGGCGATCAGCAGGTAGTGCCGGCCATCGAGGTCGAAGCTGGCGAGGTCCTCCCAGTCGATGTTCTTCGCCCCGCGCACCTCGAAGCGCGCGAGCAGGCGGCCGCGCGGACTGATCGCGTACAACCGGGTTGGATTGCCGCTATCGTTGATCGCCCACAGCGTGCCCGGATGCGCGCGCGAGGCCGCCAGCCCGCTGATCTCGTCGAGCTGCCTGCTGGTCACCAGGCCCGACAGGCGCGCGAAGGGCAGCGGCGGCGGGCTGCAGGCGGACAACCCCGCGACCGCGAGTGCGGCCAGGGCGAAGCGCGGAAGGGTGGGGCGGATCGGCATCCGCGGAGGATGGCATGGAGCCCGTGGCGCCGACAGTCCGCCAAGGCCCGCATCGCGGGTCGGTAGAATCCCGGTTCCCGAACCCACCGTTCCAGCGCCCCATGCACGCTTCCGTCGAGATCGGCACGCCATTGTCCCCGCATGCGCTGCGCGTGCTTTTGCTCGGCGCCGGCGAGCTCGGCAAGGAAGTGGCGATCGAGCTGCAGCGGTACGGGGTGGAGGTGATCGCCGCCGACCGCTATGCCGACGCCCCCGCGATGCAGGTCGCGCATCGCAGCCACGTGCTGGACATGCTCGATGGCGATGCGATCCGCGCGCTGGTGGCACGCGAGCGCCCGCACCTGGTGGTGCCCGAGATCGAGGCGATCAGCACGCAGACGCTGGTGGCGCTGGAGGCCGAAGGCGCGGCGCGGGTGATCCCGACCGCGCGCGCGGCATGGCTGACGATGGATCGCGAGGGCATCCGCCGGCTCGCCGCGGAAACGCTGGGCCTGCCCACCTCGCCCTACCGCTTCGTCGACACCCGCGAGGAGTATCGCGCCGCGGTCGCCGCGCTCGGCCTCCCCTGCGTGGTCAAGCCGGTGATGTCGTCCTCCGGCCATGGCCAGTCGCTGGTGCGCGACGCCGACGGGATCGACGCCGCCTGGGACCACGCGCAGACCGGCGGTCGCGCTGGCGCCGGGCGGGCGATCGTCGAGGGCTTCATCGACTTCGACTACGAGATCACCCTGCTCACCGTGCGCCATGCCGGTGGCACCAGTTTCTGCGCGCCGGTCGGGCACCTGCAGCGCGACGGCGATTACCGCGAGAGCTGGCAGCCGCAGCCGATGTCGCCGGTCGCCCTGCAGCGGGCGCAGGACATCGCGCGTGCGGTCACCGACGACCTCGGCGGCTGGGGCCTGTTCGGCGTGGAGCTGTTCGTGAAGGGCGACATGGTGTGGTTCAGCGAGGTCAGCCCGCGCCCGCACGACACCGGGCTGGTCACCCTGGCCTCGCAGGACCTCAGCGAGTTCGCCCTGCATGCCCGCGCGATCCTCGGCCTGCCCGTGCCTGCCGATGCCGACGGCTGGATCGCGCACGCCGGGCCCTCGGCCTCGTGCGCGGTGCTGGCGCACGGGCATGGC
>JAFLEC010000056.1 GCA_017302095.1 Lysobacterales bacterium
TCGCTTCCGAAGCCGCGCGCCGCCGCACCTTCGCCATCATTTCCCACCCCGACGCGGGCAAGACCACCCTCACCGAGAAGCTGCTGCTGTTCGGGGGCGCGATCCAGATGGCCGGCTCGGTCAAGGGTCGCAAGGCCGCCCGCCACGCGACCTCGGACTGGATGGCGCTGGAGAAGGAGCGTGGGATTTCCGTCACCAGCTCGGTGATGCAGTTCCCGTACGACGGCCGCATCGTCAACCTGCTCGACACCCCCGGCCACGCCGACTTCGGCGAGGACACCTACCGCGTGCTCACCGCGGTGGACAGCGCGCTGATGGTGATCGACGTCGCCAAGGGCGTGGAGGAGCGCACGATCAAGCTGATGGAGGTGTGCCGCCTGCGCGACACCCCGATCATGACCTTCGTCAACAAGCTCGACCGCGAGGGCAAGGACCCGATCGACCTGCTGGACGAGATCGAATCGGTGCTCGGCATCCAGTGCGCGCCGGTGACCTGGCCGATCGGCATGGGCCAGCGCCTGAAGGGTGTGGTCCACCTGGTGACCGGCGAAGTCCACCTGTACGAGCCCGGCCGCAACTTCACCCGCCAGGACTCGACCATCTTCCCCTCGATCGACGACCCCGGCGTGGCCGCGGCGATCGGCGCCGACATGCTGGCGGAACTGCGCGACCAGCTGGAACTGGTGCAGGGCGCCAGCCATCCGTTCGACCGCGAGGCCTACCTCGAGGGCATGCAGTCGCCGGTGTTCTTCGGCTCCGGCGTCAACAACTTCGGCGTGCAGCCGCTGCTCGACTTCTTCGTCGAGCACGCGCCCTCGCCGCAGGCGCGCGCGACCACCACCCGCCTGGTCGAGGCGGCGGAACCCAGGCTGACCGGCTTCGTGTTCAAGATCCAGGCCAACATGGATCCGATGCACCGCGACCGGGTCGCGTTCATGCGCATCTGCTCGGGCAAGTTCGAGGCCGGGATGAAGGCCTTCCACCCGCGCGCCGGCAAGGAGGTCAAGCTGGCGAACGCGCTGACCTTCATGGCCAGCGACCGCGAGATCGCCGAAGCGGCGTTCCCCGGCGACGTCATCGGCATCCACAACCACGGCACGATCTCGATCGGCGACACCTTCACCGAGGGCGAGGCGCTGGCGTTCACCGGCATCCCCAACTTCGCGCCGGAACTGTTCCGCCGCGCGCGCCTGCGCGACCCGCTCAAGCTCAAGCAGCTGCAGAAGGGCCTGGCCCAGCTCAGCGAGGAAGGCGCCACCCAGTTCTTCCGCCCGATGATGTCCAACGACCTGGTCCTGGGCGCGGTCGGCATGCTGCAGTTCGACGTGGTCGCCTACCGGCTGAAGGACGAGTACGGCGTGGAGGCGACGTTCGAGCCGGTGCAGGTGGCCACGGCGCGCTGGATCAAGTGCGGCGACGCGAAGAAGCTCGAGGAGTTCCGCGAGAAGAACGCGCTGAACCTGGCGATCGATGCGGCCGGGCACCTGGTCTACCTGGCGCCGTCGCGGGTCAACCTGCAACTGGCGCAGGAACGCGCACCGGCGGTGGAATTCCTGGCGACGCGCGAGCACGCGCAGGCGGTCGCGGGCTGACCCCCGCGACGCCAACCTGCAAGGATTCAGGACGCGATGTAGCGCTGCAGGTGGTCGAGCTCCTGCCGCTGCTGTTCGATCACCGCCTTCACCAGGTCGCCGATCGACAGTACGCCCACCACCGCCGTGCCTTCCAGCACCGGCAGGTGGCGGATGCGGTGATCGGTCATGACCTGCATGCAGTGGTCGGTGGTGTCGGCGGGCCCGACGCTGACCACGCGCGCGGTCATGATGTCGGCCACCGGGGTGTCCAGCGAGGAGCGCCCCTGCAGGATCACCTTGCGGGCGTAGTCGCGCTCCGAGACGATCCCGGCAAGCCGTGGCCCGTCCATCACCAGCAGGGCACCGATCCCGTGGTCGGCCATCAGCCGGATCGCCTCGATCACCGGAGCCTGCGGTCCGATCGCGACGATCTCGGGGGACTTCGCCTCCAGCAACTGCCGTACCGTGCGCATGGCCTGCTCCTTGCGTTCGGGGGACTGGGCAAAGGATACGCCGGTGCGAGCGCCCGGTGCAGCCGGCAGGCTCAGTCCAACGTCCGCAGCCAGCCGGTGCCGCCCATCTGCCGCATCTGCCGTTGGATCTGGTTCGCACGCCGCTGCACGTAGGGCCCGGGGCGCCCGGCGTCGTAGCGACGCGGGCTGGGCAGGACCGCGGCGAGGCGGGCGGCCTCGCCGGCGGAGAGCTTCGATGCGTCCTTGCGGAAATGGTGGCGCGCCGCCGCCTGTGCTCCGTACACGCCGTCGTCGAACTCGGCGACGTTGAGGTAGACCTCCAGGATCCGCCGCTTCGGCCACAACGCCTCGATCAGTGCGGTGTACCAGACCTCCAGGCCCTTGCGCAGCCATCGCGTCGGCCCGCGTCCCTGCCACAGGAACACGTTCTTGGCGACCTGCTGGCTGATCGTGCTCGCGCCGCGCAACCGCTTCACCTCGGTTCCGCGCTTGCGCGCGCGCGCCTCCATCTTCTCGTTGTGCGCCTGCGCCCGCTCGATCGCATCGAAGTCGAACCCGTGGTGGCGGGCAAAGTTCTGGTCTTCGGCGGCGACCACGGCCAGCGCCAGATGCGGCGAGATCTCGCGCAGGTCGCGCCAGTCGTGCGCCATGCGGTAGCCGAAGTCGCCGGTAGCGATCGCGTCGAGCTGCCGGATCGCCATGAACGAGGAGAACGCCGGATCGACGAAGCGCAGCACCAGCACCTGCAACGCCGTCAGGCCCATCGCCAGCAGCGGCAGCTTCCACCACCAGCCCCGCCACCGCAGGCGCCGGACACGGCTCATCGCCACCCCTGCGCGGCCTTGCGTGCGCCGCCATGCATCCCCATTTGGACCATCGTCCCCGCTCCCCATCGCGTGCCCGCGCATTATCCGCAGGGCGGGCCCAATCCGGTATCGCCATGAACTCCCCAATGCCGCACGCGCCCGACCAGCTCTCGCGCTTCCTCCTCCCCGATGCCGGCGTCCGCGGTGTCGTGGTCAGCCTGGACCGGGCCTGGCGCGACCTCACCGCCCATGCCGACAACCCGCCGGCCGTGGCCGAACTGCTCGGTGAAGCCGCCGCCGCCGCCGCGCTGTTCACCGCTCACGCGAAGGTCGAGGGCCGCCTGTCGGTGCAGCTGCGCAGCGCCGGGCCACTGCGGACGCTGTTCGCGGAATGCACGGCCGCCGGCAGCCTGCGCGGGATCGCCCAACTGGACGAGTCGCAGCCAGCGCCCACGCGCGACTTGGCGGCGCTAGGACCCGACGCAGTGCTGGCGATCACCATCGAAAACCCCGCGCGCGGCAGCCAGGATCCGCTGCGCTACCAAGGCCTCGTCGGGCTGGATGCGGAGACCCTCGCCGAGGCCTTCGAAGGCTATTTCCGCCAATCCGAGCAGCTGCCGACCCGCCTGCTGCTGGCCTGCGACGGCCAGCGCGCCACCGGCCTGATGCTGCAGAAGCTGCCGGGCGATGCCGGTGACGACGACGGCTGGAGTCGCGTCGGCGCGCTGTTCGACACCTTGCGCGAAGCGGAACTGCTGGAGTTGTCGCCAGCCGAGGTCGTGCATCGCCTGTTCCACGAGGAATCCCCGGCATGGCTGGGCGACAAGCCGCTGCGTTTCGCGTGCTCCTGCTCGCGCGACCGGGTCGCGGCGATGCTGGTCTCGCTGGGCCGCGGCGAAGCCGAGGCCGCGGTCGAAGCGGGCGGCGGCGAGGCCCAAGTCCGCTGCGAGTTCTGCGGCCAACAGTACCGCTTCGACGCTGCCGCGATCGCCGAACTCTTCCACGACGCCGCTCGCGAGATGCCGGCCGCCGCAGGGTTGCAATGACGGTGGCCCGACGCTGATTCGGTGACCGGGTCGGCGTTGTTAAGGAATCATAAACCCGTTAATCTACAGATCCGAATCTCCGGAACTTCGCCGACCCCGGCCTGTCAATCCACCCGCATGTCGCTACGCCACGCGCCCCTTGCCGCTGCCCTGCTCGCCCTGGCCTTCGCCAGCGGTGGCGCGCACGCGCAAGCCAAGGCCGGCAAGCGCGACGCCACGGTGGTGCCGGTACTCAACAAGGAAAGCGGCAAGCTGGAAGCCGTGCTGCTGCTGGAACCGGCAACCACCGGTACCGGTGCCGGCGCGCGCTGGCGTTTCGGCAGCACGACGCTCGAAGCGACCTACGGCCTGCAGGGCGGCGACTCGCTGGCCCTGCTGTGCGACCGCCGCAATGGCATTTCCAGCGCCATCGGGCAGCTCGCCAGTAATTGCGTGCTCGCGGCCCTCGACGGCGACAACAAGCCTGGCGCCGGCGCGAACAGCAGCCGCCATGGCACCGCCGCGGCGGCGCTCAGTCGCAACGGCGGGAAGGTCGGTGTCGCGGTCGGCAGCGGCCGTACTTCGATGCCGGCGTGGTTGTCGCCGAACCAGGCCCCGTCCAAGGTCGACACCAACGATTTCTCGTTGTTCGCGGAAAAGAGCATCGGGCGCGAAGGGTTCGTCAGCGTCGGCGGCACCGTGGCGCGCGCGCGCCTCGTCCCGGCCACCGACGTGCCGCGGCTCGCGGATGAGTGGAACACCCGCAGCCTGAGCGTCGGCGGCGGCTTCGGCGCGTTTGGCGCGAACATCGTCGGACGGGTGGTCAACGTCCCCGGCGAGAGCGAAGTGTTCAAGGGCCTCGGCCTCGGCCTGACCTGGCGCACGCCGTGGAGTGGCGAGCTCACCGTCGGCGCCGACAACGTGGTCACCAGCGGCCGCAACCCCTTCTCCAACGCCATCGGGAAGGATGCCGAAGGCACCGTGCCCTACGTGCGCTACCAGCAAGACCTGTAAAGGTCCCGGCGTTCCCCGCATGCGAAAAGGCCGCATTCGGGATGCGGCCTTTCGCTTTTCGTGCAGGCTCAGAGCAGCCGCAGGCGCGCGTCGCCGGAGAAGGTCTCGAGCCGGATTTCGCCCCTGCCGTCGCCATAGCGCTGGTGGAAGCTCGAACCAGGGCCGAAGTCTTCGCGCTGGATCTTGGCGCCCGGCGCCGACAGGTCGCCGCTGTAGCTCTCGCCGCTCACTTCGGCCGACAGGTCCTTGGGAAGCTCCAGTCCCAGGTCGCCGCTCACGCTCTCCATCCGGACCTCCCCGGCATCGGCCAACGCCAGCCTCGCGGCGATGTTGCCCGACACGGTGCCGGCATTGAACTTGCGCAGGCGCTCGCCGCGGCTGTCGAAGCGCAGGTCGCCGGAGACGGTCTCGACGCTGGCCTCGCCGGTCAACCGGCCGACGACGACGAGGTCGCCGCTCACAGTGCTCGCCTCGACCTCGCTGCTGTTGAAGGTCAGGTTGACATCGCCGCTGATCGACTCAACCGATGCGCGGCGTGGCGCGCCGTTGGCCGCGACATCGCCGCTGATGGATTGCAGCGATAGTTCGCGCGAGGCGACGCCGTGCACCTCGATGTCGGCCGACACAGTCTCGACCTCCAGTTCCGCCTGCAACGGCACCTGCACGACCAGGATGGTCGGTTCGGTATTGTTCGAACGCTTGGGATACTTCACCTCGATCCGCAATTCGTCGCGATCGCCCTCGACGACCAGCTTCTCGACACCCTCGCCAAGGCTGCCGGTGATGCGGACTTCCGGGCGATCCCAGGCGCGGACCTCGACGCGACCCTTGAGATTGTCGATCTCGACCCGGCCGCGCGGATCGAGCGGCCGCGCCTGGTCGATCGAGCTGGCGGCCCACGCCGGCGCGATGGCCGCGCAGGCCAGCGCGACCGCAACGGGCAACTTGAGCAGGTTATGCATGTGCGACTCCTTCAGGCGTAAAGCGCGCGGCGCGCAAGCGCGAGCCGCCGGGTGTAGGTGGTGCGTAGCCGCTCGAGCAGCAGGCGCGAATCGGGTTGGGCGCGCAAGGCCTCGCGGATTTCAAGGGCGCTGCGATCCAGCGCCTCGATGCCGGGCTGCCAGTTGGCGGGGACCGGATGCGGATCGAGCTCGCGCAAGGCGGCTTGGTACTGCACGGTGAGGATGTCGGCCTCGCGCTCGACCAGGGTGGGCGCCGCGGACGCCACGACTGGCGGTGTCTCGACGGCTGGGGGCCGCAAGTGCCAGGCCAATCCCAGGGCACCGGCCAGCGATGCTGCGGTGGCCAGCGACAGCAGCCAGGGACTCCGGCGATGTGGCGCCCGTGGCCGCGGCAATGCCTCGATCCGCACCGCGATGCCCGGCCACAGGTCGTGCGCCGGTTCGATGTCGTGGCGGAGGCCGCGCAGCGCCATGCGCAGCTCGGCCTCGCCGATGGGAGTGCGTTCGTTCATGCCCAACCTCCGATCCGCTCGCGCAGCAAATGCCGCGCGCGGTGCAATTGCGCCTTGGAACTGCCGACGGCCATGCCCAGTTCCGCCGCGATTTCCTCGTGCTTCCAGCCTTCCACGTCGTGCAGCACCAGCACAGCCCGTGCGCGTGGGGGCAGCGTCGCCACCGCCCGTTCGAGGTCGCGTCCGAGCATCGCGTTGCCCGCGGTATCGGCGATGGGCACCGACTCCAGCGCGTCCTCGTCGTCGTCCATTCCCGGACGTCCACGGCGCGACCGCAGTTCCATCAACGCGGTGTTGACCGCGAGTCGGTGCAGCCAGGTCGAGACCGCACTCTCGAAGCGGAACGCCGGCAGTGCCTGCCAGGCGCGCACGAAGGCTTCCTGCACGAGGTCCTCGGCACGCGCGCCGGCCTGCCCGACGAGGCGCGCGATGACCCCATGCACCCGGGCATGGTGGCGGCGATACAGCTGCTCGAACGCGGCGATGTCGGCAGCGGCGGCACGCCGTGCCAGGGCCGCATCCTCGCTGGCCTCCGCGGACGGGGCGTCGATCGCTTCGGGCATCAGGGGCATGGCTTGCAGCAGCATAGTCCCTGTGATGCCGGCACGCCCCCGGGGGTTTAAACGGCAGGAAGCTTGATGCCGCCGGCCCGTAGCGCATCCGCCAAGGGTTGGAGCTGGCGGGCGTAGGGGGCCCACTTGGGCGTCTCGCGGCGGACCACGCCCTCGCGAACCTGCACGGCGCTCGCGGTGGCCACGGCGCGGGTGCTGCTGCGCGGGTCGCACATGCCCGGCACGTACTCGATGCCGCAGAACGCGGCGACGCGCCGCATCACGGCCTCGGGGTCGCGAGTCAGCTCGGCGTAGTCGACGTCGAGGATCCGACCCGGGTACAACGCATGCCAATGCGACATCAGTCGCCGGTAACGAATGAAGTAATCGGCCAGCTCGCCTTGGTCGTACGAATAGGGATTGGCGTCCGAAAACAGCTCGCGCAGGTTGGAGAAGCACGTCTCCAGTGGATCGCGGACCATGTGCAGGATCCGCGCCTGCGGCAACGCGCGACAGATGAAGCCGATGTTGAGGAAGTTGGAGGGCAGCTTGTCGGTGAACAGCGGCTCGTCGCCCAGGCGCCAGGCCATGCCCTCGAGGTAGCGTCGCCCGACATCGTCGAAATCGATATCGCCCGCGCGCGCGACGATGGTGCCGTCGATGACCCCGCGGCAATGGTGGTCGGTGGCGAACCGCATTGCGCTCGTGAAGTCGTAGAGCTCACCGACCCCGCGCACCTGCGGGCTGGCATCCAGCAACTGCTCCAGCAGGGTCGTTCCGGAACGATGCATGCCGACGATGAACACCGGCGCCTTCGCATCGTCGGCCACCACCGCCGGCGCGGCGGTGGGAGGCCGCCATGCCGCGAGCGCATCGAACAAGCGCTGGCTTTCGACAGGATCGTACTTCAGCGCCCCGCGCTTCGCGCGGCAGGCTTGCTCCAATGCCTCCCACGCGCCACCGTGGTCACCGAGGTCGTCCAGTTCCTTGTGCAGTGCGAATGCGAACGACGCGGTCTCGTCCGCTGTAATGCCCGGCACCTGGAGTGCGGCGCGCAGGCGCGCGACATGCTCCCTGCCCGGCGCAGCCTTGCCGACATGCGCCAGGAACCAGTGCGCTTGGGCGAGCCGTGGCGCGCGTTGGATGCAGCGCTCAAAGCACTGCCGGGCCTCGTCGAGGCGACCGAGGTAGGTCAGTACCTGCCCTCGCGACACGATCGTCGGCGGGTAGTCGGGATCGGCCCGCCATGCTTCATCGAGCAAGGCGAGCGCCGCCCCTTGGCGATTGAGGTAGGACCACTGCGCGGCAAAGCCCAAAAGCAGCGGAATCGGCATGGAGGATGCCGCGCCGGCGCCCGCGACCAGCGCCTGCAGCAAGTTCCCTTCGTTGAAGGTCCGCAGCCGGGCCGCCAGGTCCACGCGCGTCTTGGCCGCACGGGGCCGCAGCGAGGCCGCCAGTATCGCGGCCGTGCGCGCATCCCGGTACTCGCTGACCGCCGACAGCTGGTAGGAGACTTCCAGCAGGCGCGCGGCCTTTGCTTCATCTTCGATGCCGATGCCGGCCAGCCAACCCCGCAAGGCGTCCATGTCGCGCGCATTCGCCGCAGGCGCCGCAGCGGCGAGCAACCTGCGCATCGGATCGAGCTGTCGCTGGTTCATCCGCACGCATCCTCATCCATGCCGGTGTCCAGAAGGGCCTGGCGCAGCGGCTCGAGTTGCCGGACATACCGCTTCCATGCGCCGACACTCCGCGATGAAACGCCCTTGCGTACCTGCGCGGCGCTGGCGGTGGCCACCACCGCGTCCCCGGACACGGGGCGCTCCCGTGTTTCCAGGCCCAACGTGGCGCCGAGGCGCGCCGTCTCGCCGCGGGGTTCGCCGACGAACGCCTCGTAGTCCACGGCCACGATGCGCCCGCCGTGGAGGTCTCGGAGCCTACGAACATGACGCGAGAATCGCGCTTGGCGCCGCGCCACTTCGCCCATGTCGTAACTGTAGTAATACGAGGCGCCGAACCACTCCTTCAGGTTCGACCAGCAAGCATCCATGGGATTTCGCATCACCACCACTGCCCGCAAGTCGCCCATTGCAGCCAGGGCATGACCAAGGACCAGGTAATTCTCCGGCCACTTGTCGATGTAGGCAGGTTCGTCGCCGGCACGCCACGCGGCATGCGTCCGGTAGCGCTGGCCGACCTTAGCGAGTCCATCGCCATCCAGCGCATCCAGCAACTCGATATCGGGATGCAAGGGCCCTGCCCTGTTGGCGACCCAGCGCATCTGCTGCACGAAGTCGCGCAGCTCGCCAACGCTCGCGGACCGGAAGCCTGCGCAGATTGATTGTTCGATGATAGTGGTACCAGTGCGGGGCATGCCCACCAGCATCACAGGCCTTGGACCTGACTCCCCATCATCATTGGATCGTGAGGCAGTACGCAGAGTGGTGCTGGATGCGTCCAACCTAGCGAACAGGGCATCGTCCTGCGCATCCGAGAATCGAACCTGGCCGCGACGTGCCTGCATCGCGCGCTCCAGCGCAGTCCACGCGGCATCCCGGTCATCGTCCGCGTCCAGTTCATGGAACAGGCTGTAGAGCAGCAATGGGGTATTTGGATGGCTATCCGGCATCGCGGCCACGCGTCGCCGGAGTGTGTCCACGCGCATGCCCCTGCCCTCGGCGATGGCCAGCTTGGCCAGGCTCCAGTACGTGGGCGCGAAGGCCGGATCCAGCGCAAGCGCGCGCTCGAGCGCAGCACGCGCCGCGTCCAGCGCGCCCAAGTACGTCCGGTTCAGGCCATCGAGATACGCCGAACCGGCGCTTTCTCGCAACCCGGCCTGTCGGGCCCGCTCGAGGAGGGCGAGCGCCGCACCGGGTTCCATGTGGTCGGACAGCAGCTTGGCGGTCTCCGCCAGCAATGCTGCAGGTGCCGAGGGAGCCTCCAGCAAGGCCGCAGCCGCAGCCAGCCCCGCCTGCGTCTCGCCGAGCGCGAGGCAGCGCCGCGCGGTGAGCGCGAGCAACGAGGGTTCGCGAAGCTTTCGGGTGTCGATGGCCAGCACATGCGCGGTCCCGCGCTGGAGGTCGCCGGCCGCCTGCGCGAGTTCTGAAAGCCGCGCATGGGCGTAAGGCGCCATCTCCGCCGCACCAAGCAGGTCGTAGTACCCGGCAAGGGCGTCCTCGATACGTCCGTGCGTCCTCGCCGCCTCCGCCCGGATCCATTGTTCGCGCACACTCATGGGGTTGCGACGCACGTGGCATGGCCACTAGGAAGGCTTATCGGGAACGGCAAGTGCGTCAAGATCGGATCCAAAAAAAGGACGGCCGCACAAGGCGGCCGTCCAAGTTACAACAGTCTTGGTGCTGAATCAGAAGTCGTACTGCACCATGAACCGCACGGAGCGCGGCGCCTGCCAACCCGTCGGGACCTTGTAGATCGCCGGTTGCGGGTTGCCCGCCGCATCCTCGCCCTGCTCGACCACGGTGACTTCCTTGTCGGCGTTGAGGACGTTGAACACGTCCACCTTGAACTGCAGGCCCTTCGCCCAAGCAGGCTTGTAGGCCACGTTCAGGTCGAGATTCTGCGTCCACGGCAGGCGACCGGCCGTGCCGCGCGGCACGATGGTGGTGCCATTGTTGCCGGCGCCATCGCCCGGCAAGTTCGCCGGACCCGGATCACAAGAGAAGTAGCCGTTCGCGTAGTGCGAGGTGTTGGCGCCACCCAGGAAGCCGAAGCAGTTGATCGGACGTCCGGACTGGATCAGCGCACTGGCGCCCACGGACCACTCGTCGTTGATCTCGTAGTTGCCGAACATCTTGAGGCTGTGGCGGCGGTCGTTCGGCAGGTAGCCGTACGAACCGATCATCAGCTCCGGATAGTCGAAGTCCTGCGTGGTGCCGGTGTCGGCCTGGCCGATGTCCGACTTCACGCCGCCCTCGGTGTTGCCGATGCTCTTGGCGAAGGTGTACGAACCCTGCAGGAACCAGCGGTCCCAGTTGCCTTCCCAGAAGATCTCCAGCGCCGTGTACTTGCGCTTGGCCTTCGGTCCCAGCACTTCGGCCGGGATCACCGCCTGCTCCAGCACGCCATCGCCGTTGAAGTCGACGTTGAAGATGCCGTCCTCGCCCGGGTTGTACATGTGGCAGAACGCGAAACCCGGGTTGTAGATCGCCATGTCGCTTGGCTGGGTCTTGTCCGC
>JAFLEC010000057.1 GCA_017302095.1 Lysobacterales bacterium
GCTGGTCATCATCGGCCTGATCATGGGCCTGGTCGGGCCGCGGCTGTTCGGCCAGGCCGACAAGGCCAAGGTGCAGACCGCGGAGACCCAGGTGAAGATGCTCCGCGGCGCCCTGCAGACGATGCGGTTGGACATCAGCCGTTGGCCAACCGAGCAGGAAGGCCTGGCATTGCTCACGACCAAGCCCGCGAACGCGGAGGCCGCGCAGGGATGGGCCGGGCCCTACCTGGACGAGGAGGTGCCGCAGGATCCCTGGGGGCATCCCTACCAGTACGCACCGCAAGCCAGCGGCAATAATCCGTTCACCCTGTATTCGTATGGCGCCGATGGCAAGCCGGGTGGCGAAGGCCAGGACGCGGACATCGGTTACGTGCCCGGCAACGCGACCGCGAACTGACGCGACGGGATGCGCCCGGGCGGCTTCACCCTGCTGGAGATGATCGTCGTGCTCGCCATCCTCGGGTTGGCGACCGCACTGGTCGCGCCGTCGGCGCTGCGCGGCATCGACAGCTGGAAGCGGCAGGCCGAACTCGATGCGCTGGTGGACCAGGTGCGCGCGCTGCCCGGGACCGCGCGTGCGCGTGGCAAGGCGATCGTGGTCTCCGCCGAGACCCTCGCATCCGACCAGCCGCCGCTGCGCATCGCGCCGGAGTGGACGCTCGCGGTCGACCAGCCTTGGCGGGTCGGGGCGAATGGCGTGTGCGAGGGCGGGCACGTGCGCGTGGGCAACGCCTATGGCACCCGGACGCTTGACGTTGCGGCGCCCTTCTGCGACCCGGTCGTGCGGCCTTGAGCGATCGGCACGAACGCTTGCGCATGGCCCGCCCGCCGGCACCCGTTGCTCGGAAGGTCGGTGGTTTCACGCTGCTGGAGGCGATTGTCGCGCTGGTGGTCTTCAGCATGGGTGCATTCGCGCTGTACGGTTGGCTGTCGACCAACACGATCGCCTTGCAGCGCATCCGCGACAGGCAGCAGGTCGAGGTCGCGATGCATTCGGCGCTGGACCTGATCCGGCGCAGCAATCCGATGCACAGCCCGGCGGGCCAGCGCCAGCTTGGCGACCTCACGGTCACTTGGAACAGCGAGCCGGTGGAGCCGCCCAAGCCCGGCGTCGACCAATCCGGCACGCCCGATGTCTTCATGGTCGGCCTGTACGACGTGCAGGTGCGCGTGACCCGCGGTGGCGAGCAGCTGCATGCCTTCCACGTCCGCCAGGTCGGTTGGCGGCAGGTGCGCGAGGTGGGCGACCTGTGAGCGCGCAAGGCATCCCCTGCATCGCCGCGCGCGGCCGCGGCGCGGGCTTCACCTTGATGGAGATGCTGGTCACCCTGATGCTGGTGTCGTTCGCCACCATGCTCATGTTCCAGATGCTGGGCAGTTACCGCGTCGCGCGCGAACGCGTGCAGGCGCAGGCCGGCGGGATCGACCGCCAGGTGTTGTTCCAGGATTGGTTCCGCGACAGCGTGCATGGCCTGTTCATCACCGAGGACCTGCGCTTCGACGGGGACGGCAAAGGATTCCGCGGGACCTCCCTGAACCCGTTGTACGCGCCGGAGGGCAGTCCCACCCCGGTGGAATGGACGATCGTGCCGCGCGATGGCGGCGTCGAGGTGGCCTACGCGGAGGATGGCGAGTCGCGTTGGGCGTTGCCGCTGTCGAACACCGGGGAAGCGAAATTCGCCTATCTGGACGAGGCGGGCGTGCTGCATGCGACCTGGCCGCCCAAGCTTGGCGTGCGGGATGCGGGGCCGACGCTCCCTGCGGCGGTGGTGTTGTCGCGCGGGGACGATGGCCGCGGCGGCGTGCAGGCGGCGGCCGTGCTCGGGCCCCTGAAGCCACCGGTGCGGCTGTACGGCGACGAGGAACTCGAATGAACCCGATGCGTCGTCCCGCTGGGTTCGTGCTGGTCCTGGTGCTGGCGATGCTGGTCGTGCTCGGCCTGCTGGCGGGCGGCATCGCCGCGGTTACCGCGCGCCTCGTGGCGCAGGCGCAGGAGCGCGCGCAACGCATGCAGGACGCGGTGGACATCGCCAGCACGCGCGCCACCGTGGTCTACCTGTTGACCACCCAGCGCATGACCCTCGGCGGGGTCACCGTCGACAACCTCGTCTCGATGGGCGACGACGGCGTGCGGCCGATCGAGTCCACGGCCGACCTGGAGTCCTCGTTGCCGGTCGGCAGCGAACTCGCGCTCGACGGACGCGTCTACCAAGGCATCGGCGGCGCGCGTTTCTCGCTCCAGGATGACTACGGATTGTTCGGGGTCAACTGGAATCCGCCATGGATGCTGGATCGCCTGCTGGCGCAGGGCACGGGGCCGTTGGTCCCGGGCGTGACCCTGCAGAACCGGCTGCTCGACTACCAGGACAAGGACGACCTGTACCGATTGAACAGCGCGGAGGCGGACGGCTACCGCAAGGCCGGCCTGTCGCCGCCGACCAACCGCCCGCTGGCGACACCGATGGAATTGCTGCGGGTCATGGGGTGGGCGGAGGCCCTGTCCTTCATGACGCCCGCCGAAATCAACGACACCCTGAGCGTGGACAACGTCGCCGTGGTCAATGTCAACACGGCGCCGGAGCGCGTGTTGCGTACCATCGATGGCGTCGACGAAGCAATGGCGCGGCGCGCGACTGCGTACCGCAAAGTGCAACCGTTCCTGACCGAGACCGCCTTTTTCGAGTTCCTCGGCCTGCCCAAGTCGGCAGAAGCGCCGGTCGCCGTGTATCCTGCGATGTCGGGCACTTTGAAGCTGTGGCCTTCGCACGGGGGGCAAGTGGGAGTGGTGCACTGGACGTTGACCCCGATCGAGGATCGCGGTCGCCCCTGGCGTGAGGATTATGAGCTCATCCAATCCCAAGCAACCGCCCAGGACGACGTGGCTTACCCGGTTCGCTCGCGGCTTTTCGCCGAGCCGGTGGCTGCGCGCAAGTGAGGGCCTGCAACGCCTGAGCGAGGGCGGCGGCGGGCAGGAATGGATCCTCGCGCGCGGGTTCTGCGCTTATACCGTCCTCGATGGCGCGGCGGTCCCGCCGCGGAAGCGCCGTGCTTTCGCCGAGATGTCGGTGGCCCGGTGGGCGCCCTTCGCCGACGTGCAGTCCCACGTCGAATGGGCCGGCGACAAGGCCATGGTGTGGGCATGGTCGCGAAGCCGGGTATTGGCAGGCGAGGATGGCGAGCCGTTGCCATCGCCGCGCCGGATCCTGCCGGAGTCTTTGCTGCGGGGAGCGCCGCAGGAGCAAGGCGAGGCGCTGGCCGCGATGGCGGATGGCTGCGAGGGCCGGGTGTGGCGCGATGGCGTGATGCAAGTGTCGCGCTGGTGGCCCACGCCGCCCGACCTCCACGAATGGAATGAATTCCGGCGTGGCGCGGGACTGCCGCCGGCGACGACAGTGCCGGAGATGCTGCCCCATCCGCTCGGCGAGCGTACTTGGAGCGCCCAGCGCAAGGTCGATTTCGGTGATGCCTTCGGGCAGTACCGCAATTACCTGGTCACCGGCGCCGCCGGCGTTGCGGCTGCGGTGTTCGCCGCCCTGCTGGTCGGGGCATTCGCCTTGAAGGCATCGATCTGGCAGGTCGAGCGCGATATCGCCGATCGCGAGAAGGCGCTCGAGAAGATCATCAACGCCCGCGATGCCGCCTTGCAGGCGCAAGGTGCGATCACGCAGGCGCTCGCCCTGCGGCCGCCGGCCGGTCAGCTGGAGTTGCTCTCGCTCATGCCGAGGCTGTTCCGCGGCAACTGGCAATTGGTCGAATGGAAGATGCCGGACGCGCAGACGCTCGAGGTGACCGCGCGCATGGCCAATCCGGATCCACGCGCCATCGTGGCTGCCTGGGAAGATTCCAAGCGCTTCGCCGACGTGACCGCGCAGTTGGGGCGGCAAGCCGACACGGTGGTGGTCAAGGCGCGCGTGCTGCGCGGCAGCGCAGGGGGCAAGCCTTGAGCGCGGCGATGCCGAAGTTCCTGCGCCAGGCGCGCGAGGAGTGGCGCGCGAACCCGCGGCTGCGCTGGGGCGCGCTGGTGGCCGGGGCGATCGCGCTGGCGTACCTGTGCCTGGTCCTGGTGGACTGGCGGCGCGACCTCCACGAGCAGTACCAGCAACGGACGTTGCAGCTCTACAAGATGGCGGCGCTGTCTGGGCAGGAGGCGTGGCTCGTGCGCGCCGACCGCGCGCGCGCGGTGGCCAAGGCGGTCGATGCGGAAATCCCCCGCGCGGCCACCATCGGCCTGGCCGAGGCGGAAGTGCAGACCACCGTGCGTCAGCTGCTGAACGCGTTCGGCGGCAAGCTCTCCAGCGACCCGAAGCCCTCGGTGCAGGTTACGGGACAGCCGGGCCTGTGGCGGGTGGCGTTCACCTTGCGGGGCGTCACCAGCCAGGCGCAAATGCTCGAGATCTTGCGCCGCATCGAGAGCTCCCAGCGCCTGATGGTGGTCGAGGAGTTCGCCTTCACCTTCGTGCAGGGCGCGCCCAACCTCACGCTGACGGGCGTGGCCTATTTCCGGGTCGGGCCGCAGGCTGCCACCGCAGGAGGCACGCGTGCGCCTGGTTGATGCCATCCGCCACCGCCCTTGGCTTGCTGCCGTGCTGGGGGGCGCCGTGCTCGGCGGCGCGATCGGCCTGTTCCTGCCGATCCGCGCCGCGGATCCGCCGAAGGCCGATACCGTGGAGTGGTCGCTGCCGACGGCACAGTCGCTGAAGCGTTTCCGCGAGGACCAGTATCAGGTCGTCCGTGGCGCCCGCTACTGGGGCGAATTGGCGGTCGCCGGCGGCCGTCGCGCGGCACCGCTCAACTGGACGCCTGTCGCGATCCTGACGCGTCCATCCGTGCGCGTGGCGGTTTCGGTGAATGGCAAGAAAGAGACCCAATGGGTGCGGCTGGGCGAGGCCCTGCCGGATGGCGCAACCTTGGTGTCCGTCACCCGTGACCGCCTCTGGTTCGAGAAGGACGGCTGTCGCCGCGAGCGCCCGTTGTACCCGGGCAAGCCCGACAAGGCGGCCGATGCGGCCGATGCCTGCATCGGCGCTCCGGCCGCCGCCACCACGATTCCCGCGGCGCCGCGTCGCCCGGCGCCGGCACCGGCCGGCAAGACTCCCTGATTCCCCATGCGAACAAGGCCTGGCATGAACCGTTTCCGACCTTTCCTCGCTGCGACCGGCATCGCGTTGCTCGCGGGCGCCTGCGCCGCGCCACGCATGCTGGCGGTGCCGCAACCGTTGCCCGCGCCCGCGTCGAGCGGCGCATCGAACGATGTCCTCGGCATGCAGGATGCGGAGCAGGCGTCGCAGCAACCGACCAGCCTGCGGCGCACCGATACCCCGCGCCTGCCGGGACTGACCGGCACGGATGCACGCGGGGTCTTGGTCGCCGGTGCGGCCGGGGAGCCGATGCCGCCGCTCAAGGGCGGCAGCGTCAACGTCAACATCGAGGGGATGCCGGTTCCGGCCTTCATCAACGAGTTCTTCGGCGCGATCCTAGGCGCGGGGTTCCAGATGGATCCGCAGGTCGCGAAGATGAACGACCTGGTCACCTTGCGCACGTCCGGGCCGCAAACACCGCAGAATTTCTACCGGCTCGCGGTGCAGGTCCTGAGGACCTATGGCGTTGCCACGGACTACAGCTCGGGGCTGGTGTTCTTCTCGCGCGCGCGCGATGGTGCCGGCGGCGTGCCCCCGCTCGTGGTCAGTGGCCGAGCATTGCCCGAGGTTCCGATCAGCCACCGCCCGGTGTTCCAGCTGGTCGAGTTGCTGTCGGCGCGGGCCACCGACGTGACGACCCTGTTGAACGTCGCATTCAAGACCGAAGGGCTGACCATCCAGCCGGATTCCAACCGCAACGCGATCATGCTGATGGGCCGCCCCGAACTGGTGCGCCAGGCCCTGGACGCCATCAAGGTCTTCGATTCCCCCTTCATGCGCGGTCGCCAGAGCGCCCGCCTGGAGCCCGCCTTCGTGACCGCCGGCGAATTGTCCAAGCGGCTGATCGAAGTCCTCGGGGCGGAAGGGTACGCGGCGGCGCTGTACGGCAACAGCGTCAGCAATGCGGCGGTGCTGGTGCTGCCATTGGAGGCCTCCAACTCGGTGCTGGTGTTCGCGGCCGATCGCGCGGTGCTCGAGCACGCGATCGCATGGTCGCGCGACATCGACAGGCCGAATCCGACCGCGGGCACCGACGGGCTCTTCTACTACCTGGTGAAGAACACCCGCGCCAAGGAGATCGCCGAGACCATCAATGGCGTTCGCAGCGCGAAGTCCGGCGGCTCCACGCGCAATGCCATCGATGGCAGCCAAGTGGGCGTTCCGCCGCCGCCGGTGGTGGAACAGGTTCCGGCCGCCGGCCAGTCGGCGTCCGGCAGCGGCGACCTGGCGCGCGGCAAGCTGACCCTGGACGAACCGCGCAACGCCCTGATCTACCAGGGTTCCGCCACCGACTGGGGTCGCCTGTTGCCGCTCATCCAGCAGATGGACCGCGCACCGCGGCAGGTGATGGTGGAGGTCACCATCGCGGAAGTGACCCTGACCGACAACGAGGATTTCGGGATCGCCTGGAAGGCGCTCACCAACAGCGGCATCTCCAACGGGCAGATCCAGTCCGGTACGTTCACCGGCCTCGGTGGCACCGGGCTCACCTACCTGCTCGACATCGGTGGGCAGACCCGTGCGACGCTCAAGGCGATGGCGGACAAGGGCCGTGTCAATATCCTGTCGACGCCCAGGCTGATGGTGAAGAGCGGCGAGGAAGCGTCCTTCGACGTCGGCACCGAAGTGCCCACGATCACCTCGCAGGCGACTTCGGGCATCCAGACCGACGGCAACACCGGCATCATCCAGAACGTGCAGTACCGCAAGACCGGCATCCTGATCACGATGAAGCCCGTGGTGTATTCCGATGACCGGGTGGACCTCCAGCTGCGGCAGGAGGTGAGCGAGGCGCAGCCGATCGGCGCCGACGCCTCGGTGAAGTCGCCGTCGATCTTCAACCGCTCCTACAACACCAACCTCAGCCTCAAGGACGGCAGCGCGATCCTGATCGCCGGGCTGATGTCGCAGAAGGAAACCACCGGCGACGCCGGCGTTCCCTACCTGAAGGACGTGCCGGTGCTCGGCAACCTGTTCAAGACCCAGTCGCGCGAGCGCAGCAAGACCGAGCTGGTGTTGATGGTGGTCCCGTACATCATCGAAACCGATACCGAAGCCGAGGAACTCACCCGTTCGCTGCGCCAGCGGTTCGAGTTGATCGACCTCTCCCTTCCCGGACCGTCGCCGGAGACCCCCGTCCTGCCATCGACGCCGGTGTCGCAACCCGCGCCGCAACGCTGAGGCCGACGCGCCGTGGGGACTGCGCAGGCACCAGCCGGGCGGCAGCGCCCGGCCGAAGGGGGGCGGGCCGATGGCCGTGCCGTTGGCGTGCTGGTGCTCGGCATGCACCGCAGCGGGACCTCAGCGCTGACTCGCTTGCTCTCCTTGCATGGGATCGCGTTGGGCGATGCCATGCTGCCGGCCGCGCCGGATAACCCGACCGGTTTCTGGGAGCACTGCGAGGTGGTGGCGCTGCACGAGCGCCTGCTTGCTGCGCTCGGACGCGCCTGGGACGACCCTCGCGCGCTGCCGCCGGGCTGGTTGGAGCATCCCGCGACGCGGGAGGCGCAGGCGGAAATCGCGGCGTTGCTGGATCGGGAATTCGCCGGACAGGCGGCTTGGGCGGTCAAGGATCCCCGGCTGTGCCGGTTCGTGCCGCTGTGGCGGCGGGTGATGGCCGAGCGCGGGATCGACGCGATCGCGGTATTCGCCTTGCGCCATCCCGACGACGTGGCGGCGTCGCTCGAAGCGCGGGATGGCTTGCCGCGCGGGGTGGGGCACCTGCTATGGGCTCGCTACTTGCTGGATGCGCTCGCCGGCAGCGAAGGCATGCCCCGGCATGCGATCCGCTACGACGCCTTGCTTGCGGACTGGAACGGTGCGATACGGGCGCTCGTCGATGCCACCGGCCTGCGCCTTCCTCACCCCGCGGATCCGCTCGCGGTCGAGGCCTTCCTGTCGTCGAGCCTGCGCCACCATGCCGCGACGACCCAGCCGCCGGCGATCGTCGCCCCGCTGCAGGCGGCCCTGGAGACGGGGGTCGCGCCGCTCGAGGCGGCCACCCGTGCCGCTGCCGCGTGCGAGTTGCAATGGGCGCCGGCGCAGCCCGCCGTGGATGGGTTGGCCGCGCTGTTGGCGATCTCGCGGGCGCAATCGCGGGAGGCGCAGGCCTTGGCGGGTCGCCTGCAGGGCGAGCTCGACCAGCAAGGTCGGTGGGGCGCCGGCTTGGCCGACGAGTTGGCGGCACTGCAAGCGACCCATCGCGCGTTGCAGGGAGAGCATGCCGAGGCGGTCCGCTGGGCCCAAGAACTGGACGCGGCCATGCTTGGCCTGCGTGGCGAGGTCGCCAAGGTCGAAGCCGACCGCCGCGAGAAGCTGGCCTGGGCCCAGGCGCTGGATGCCACCCTGGTGGACGTGCGCGCCGACCTCGCAAGGGTTGAAGCAGACCGTCGCGAGAAACTGGCGTGGGCGGAAGCCCTGCAGCGCGAACTGGAGGCCCTCGGCATGGCCTACCGGCAACTCGAGGCCGATCGCGACGAGAAGCTCGCGTGGGCACGCCGTGCGGATGCCGACGTGGCCTTCGCGCGGGACGCGCTCGCCGCAGCGCAATCCTCGATCGCGGACCTCGGTGTTTCGCTTACCGATGCGACTGCAGCGCTCGATGGTGCCAATGCCTCGCTCGCTGCCATCGATGCGCGCGCACAGGCGCTCGAGCTTGAAGTGGCCGGTTTGCGGTCCAGCCTGCAAGCCCAGGAACACGCATTCGAGGCCGAGCGTCGCCATGCGGACGCGCTCAGCGGCTTCGCGCTGGAGCTCGTGCAGTCGACCAGTTGGCGCCTCACCCGTCCCCTGCGGCGGCTGCTGGCGCGGTGGCGCGGGGTCGCCGCGGAGCATGCGATCCCGCTGCGACCGCGCCCGTTCGCGCCTGCATCGACGTCTCCGGTCGGGGATGGCATGACGGTGTCGGCAACGCCGGCACCCGGCGGCGCGCACTTCGAGGGGCTCGCATTCCCCGAGGTCGATGCGCCGCGCGTCACCATCGTCATCCCGACCTGGGGCAAGCCCGACTACACCGCGCGTTGCCTGCGCTCGCTGCAGGCGCATCCGTCGACGGCCAGTGCGGAGGTGCTGGTGCTCGAGGACGCGTCGGGGGATCCGGCCATGGCCGCGCTGCGCGACGTTCCGGGCCTGCGCTATCACGAGAACCCCGCGAACCTCGGCTTCCTGCGCTCATGCAACCAGGCGCTCGAGCTGGCCCGCGGCGAATACGTCTGCTTCCTCAACAACGACACCGAGGTGACGGCCGGCTGGCTGGATGCGCTGCTCGACGTGTTCGACCAGCATCCGGATGCCGGTGTCGCCGGATCGATGCTGCTGTTCCCCGATGGCCGCCTGCAGGAGGCTGGCGGCATCGTGTGGCGTGATGCATCGGCGTGGAACTACGGCCGGTTGGGCGATCCCGATGCCACCGAGTTCAACTACGTGCGGCGCGCCGACTATTGCTCCGGCGCATCGCTGTTGCTGCCGCGTGCGCTTTTCGCGCGCCTGGGCGGCTTCGACGAGCGCTATGCCCCGGCCTATTGCGAGGACTCGGACCTGTGCTTCCGCGTGCGCGAGGCCGGGCTGCAGGCTTACTACACGCCGTTCTCGCGGGTGGTGCACCACGAGGGGATCTCGCACGGCACCGACACCGGGGGCGGGGTGAAGGCCTACCAGGTGCGCAACCAGGCGACCTTCCGCACGCGCTGGGAAGACGCGCTGGCCGCGCATTACCCGAATGGCGAGCAGGTCGCGCGCGCGCGCGATCGCGCATGGAGCCGACCGGTGGTGCTGGTGGTCGACCACTACGTACCGCAGCCCGACCGCGATGCCGGCTCGCGCACGATGGTCGCGTTCATGCAGTCCTTGCTGGATGCCGGCGCGGTGGTCAAGTTCTGGCCGGACAATCTCTGGCACGACCCGGTGTACACGCCGCGGCTCCAGGCGATGGGCGTGGAAGTCTTCCACGGCGCGCGCTGGCGTGGCGGGATCGCCGCGATGCTCGACGAGACCGGCATCGTGCCGGATGCGGTGCTGCTCTCGCGGCCGGACGTGGCCGAGGCGCACCTCGACGCGTTGCGGTCGCATGGCCGCTTCCCGATCGCCTACTACGGCCACGACCTGCACTTCCGGCGCATGCAGGACCAGGCCGCGCAAGCGACCGGCGAGGACGCGAAGCGCCTGCGCCGCGAGGCCGACGCCATGCAGGCGCGCGAACGCGCCCTGTGGCGTCGCCACGACGTCGTGCTGTATCCCTCGGAGGACGAGGCCGCGCAGGTGCGCGCGCTGGAACCCGCGGTCGATGCGCGCGCGGTGCTGCCGTATGCCTACGACCGGTTCGTCGACGATGCGGTGCCCGCCGGCCGCGAGGGCGTGCTGTTCGTCGCCGGCTTCGCGCATCCGCCGAACGTGGATGCAGCGCGCTGGCTGGTCGAGTCGATCATGCCCGCGGTGTGGGCGCGGCGGCCGGGCGCGCGGTTGTCGCTGGTCGGCTCGAATCCGACTGCCGACGTGCTGGCGCTGGCCGGCGAGCGGGTCGAGGTCACCGGCTTCGTCAGCGACGCCGAACTCCAGCGCCGCTACGGCAGCGCGCGTGTCGCGGTGGTGCCGCTGCGGTTCGGCGCCGGGGTCAAGAGCAAGGTGGTCGAGGCATTGCAGCAGGGCTTGCCGCTGGCCACCACGGGCGTCGGTGCGCAGGGGTTGCCCGGGGTGGAGGCCGCCTGCGCGGTGGCCGACGATCCCGCGGCGCTGGCGGCCGCGATCCTCGCGCTGCTCGACGACGACCAGGCCTGGTTGTCGGCATCGCGCGCCGGGGCGGCGTATGCCGGGGCGAGGTTCTCGCGCGCGGCGCTGCAGGCTACCCTGCTCGGGGCGCTGGGGATCGCGACGCGGGAGGAACGGGCATGATCGTGCGGGC
>JAFLEC010000058.1 GCA_017302095.1 Lysobacterales bacterium
CGGGCGCTGGTCGGCCGCGCGGTCGCGCGTGCCCGCGCGCTGGGCGTGCCGGCGGTCGCCCTCAGCTTCGAACCGCTGCCGCGCGAATTCTTCGCCCAGGATGCCAAGCCGCCGCGCCTGATGCTCCCGCGCGCGCGCCTGGCGGGCTTGCTGGGATTGGGCTGCGACCGCGTCGGCCTGTTGCGCTTCGATGCCGCGCTGGCGGCGATGCCGGCCGCGGAGTTCATCGACCGGGTGCTGGTCGAGCGCCTGAACGTGCGCGAGGTCTGGGTCGGCCCGGGTTTCCGCTTCGGCAAGGGACGCGGCGGCGACCTCGCCCTGCTGCAGGCGGCGGGTGCGGCGCATGGCTTCACGGCCGACGAGATCCCGCCGGTCCAGCTGGAAGGCGAGCGGGTATCCAGTACCCGCATCCGCGCGGCGCTGGCAGCCGGCGACTTCGCGTTGGCGGCGCGCCTGCTGGGTCGCCCATATGCGATCGGCGGGCACGTGGTGCGCGGCCAGCAACTCGGGCGGACGCTGGGCTATCCCACCGCCAACCTGCGCTACGGCGGCAAGACCCCGGCCCTGCGCGGGATCTACGCGACCTGGGTGCACGGCGTGGCCGAGCACCCGTGGCCGTCGGTCTCCAGCTTCGGCACGCGCCCGACCGTGGATGGCGTCGAGCCGCTGCTGGAAGCCCACCTGTTCGATTTCGACGGCGACCTCTACGGCCGCCGCATCGAGGTCGAATTCGTCGCGCACCTGCGCGACGAGGAGAAATTCCCCGACCTCGACGCGATGGTCGCGCAGATCCGGCGCGACGACCAACGCGCCCGGGCCATCCTCATGAACCAAGCCCCACAGCGAGCCTCCGCGTGAGCGACAAGCAAGAGAATCCGTACAAGGCCACCATCCTGCTGCCGGAGACCGCGTTCCCGATGCGCGGCGACCTGCCCAAGCGGGAGCCCGAGACGCTGGCGCGCTGGGAGGCGGAAGGCCTGTACGCGCAGCTGCGCGCCAACGGCGCCGGGCGTCCGCGCTTCGTGCTGCACGACGGCCCGCCGTACGCCAACGGCGCGATCCACCTGGGCCATGCGGTCAACAAGATCCTCAAGGACATCATCGTCCGTTCGAAGACGATGGCCGGCTTCGACGCGCCCTACATCCCGGGCTGGGACTGCCACGGTCTGCCGATCGAGATCGCGGTCGAGAAGAAGTGGGGCAAGGTCGGCACCAAGCTGGATGCCGCCGCGTTCCGGCAGAAGTGCCGCGAGTACGCCACCGAGCAGATCGACGTGCAGCGCCGCGACTTCAAGCGCCTGGGCGTGCTCGGCGACTGGGACAACCCGTATCGCACCCTGGACTTCAAGTTCGAGGCCGACGAGATCCGTGCGCTGGCCAAGGTGGTCGAGAACGGCCATCTGCTGCGCGGGGTGAAGCCGGTGTACTGGTGCTTCGACTGCGGCAGCGCGCTGGCCGAGGCCGAGATCGAGTACCAGGACAAGGTCTCGCCGGCGGTCGACGTGGCCTACGCCGCGCGCAACCCGCAGCAGGTCAGTCGTGCGTTCGGCAGCGAGTTGCCGGAGGGCGTCGAGGTCGCGGTGCCGATCTGGACCACCACGCCGTGGACGCTGCCGGCATCGCTCGCGATCTCGATGGGCCCGGAACTGGACTACGTGCTGGTCGAAGGCCCGGCCGCCGCGGAGGGTGGGCGCCGCTGGCTGGTGCTGGCCGAGGCCTTGGTCGAGAAGGCGCTGAAGCGCTACGGCGTCGAAGAGGTCGTGGTGCTCGGCCGCGCCCAAGGCGAGAAGCTTGAAGGCATGCTGTTCGCGCATCCGTTCTACGCCGAGCGCGACATCCCGATCCTGCTCGGCGACCACGTCTCCGCCGAGGACGGCACCGGCGCCGTGCATACCGCGCCGGGCCACGGCCAGGAGGACTTCGCGGTGTCGCAGAAGTACGGCCTGGTCGGTCGCTATTCCGCCGCGCAGCTGAATCCAGTCGATGGCCGCGGCGTCTACCTGCCCAGCACCCCGCCTGCGGATGGCGTCGAGCTGGCCGGCCTGCACGTGTGGAAGGCCAACGACGTGCTGGTGGACGTGCTGCGCGCGAGCGGTCGCCTGCTCGCGTTCTCCAAGCTCACCCACAGCTACCCGCATTGCTGGCGGCACAAGACCCCGGTGGCGTTCCGCGCCACCCCGCAGTGGTTCATTTCGATGGACCAGGCGCACCTGCGCCGCGACGCGCTGGCCGCGATCAAGGGCGTCAAGTGGTATCCGGAGTGGGGCGAGGCACGCATCGCGGGCATGGTCGAGGGTCGCCCGGACTGGACCATTTCGCGGCAGCGCACGTGGGGCGTGCCGATCGCCCTGTTCGTGCATCGTGAAACCGGCGAGCCGCATCCGCGCAGCGTCGAACTCATGCACCGCGTGGCCGACCATGTCGAGCGCTCGGGCGTCGACGCCTGGTACGCGCTCGATGCCAGCGAACTGCTCGGCGCCGAGGCGGGCGCGTACGACAAGATCACCGACATCCTCGACGTCTGGTTCGATTCCGGCGTGACCCACGAGGCGGTCCTGGCGGCGCGCGGCCTCGGCAAGCCGGCGGACCTCTACCTCGAAGGTTCGGACCAGCATCGCGGCTGGTTCCAGTCCTCGCTGCTCACCGGCGTGGCGATCGACAGGGCGGCGCCGTACCGGCAGTGCCTGACCCACGGCTTCACCGTCGACGAGCACGGCCGCAAGATGTCGAAGTCGCTCGGCAACGGCATCGAGCCGCAGGACATCATGAAGACCCTCGGCGCGGACATCCTGCGCCTGTGGATCGCCTCCGCCGACTACAGCAACGAGATGTCGCTGTCGCAGGAGATCCTCAAGCGCAACGCCGATGCCTACCGGCGCATCCGCAACACCGCGCGCTTCCTGCTGGGCAACCTGCATGGCTTCGACCCGGCGCGCGACCTCTGCGCGCTGGACGCGATGGTCGCGCTGGACCGCTGGGCGGTGCATCGCGCCTGGCAGGTGCAGCAGGAGATCGCCGATGCCTACGCGCGCTACGACTTCGCCGCGGTGGTGCAGGCGCTGATGAACTTCTGCAGCGTCGACCTCGGCTCGCTGTACCTGGACGTCACCAAGGACCGGCTATACACGATGCGCGAGGATTCGCGCGGGCGGCGCAGCGCGCAGTCGGCGATGTTCCGGATCGCGGAGGCGTTCGCGCGCTGGATCGCGCCGATCCTCGGCTTCACCGCCGACGAGATGTGGGGCCACCTGCCGGGCGAGCGCGCCGGCAACGTGCTGTTCGCGACCTGGTACGAGGGGCTGGCGGCGCTGCCCGACGATGCGGTGCTGTCCGCCGGCGACATCGATGGCCTGCTCGCCCTGCGCGAACAGGTGGCGAAGGTGCTGGAGCCGATGCGCGCCGCGGGAGAGATCGGCGCGGCGCTGGAAGCCGAGATCGAGTTGCGCTGCGGTATCGCCGACCTCAACCGGCTGGAGCCGCTGGCCGAGGAGCTGCGGTTCCTGTTCATCAGCGGCGACGTGCGGGTCGTGCAGGGCGAAGGCGCGCGCGGCATCGGCGTGCTGGCCAGCAAGACCGGCAAGGAGAAGTGCGTGCGCTGCTGGCACCACCGCGCCGACGTCGGCACGGATCCGGCGCATCCGCAGCTGTGCGGCCGCTGCGTGTCCAACATCGAAGGCCCGGGCGAAACGAGGACGTATTTCTGATGGCGCACGCGAAACCGAATGCCTTGCCCTGGCTGGGCGTCTCCGTGCTGGTGCTGGCGCTCGACCAGGGGACCAAGGCCTGGGTGCTGGCCTCGCTGCCGGAGTACACGGCGGTCCCGGTGGTCGACGGGTTCTGGAACTGGTACCGCACCTACAACACCGGCGCGGCCTTCAGTTTCCTCGCCGACGCGGGCGGTTGGCAGAAGTACTTCTTCATGGTGCTGGCGTTCGCGATCAGCGGCCTGATGGCGTGGATGCTGGCGCGTACCCCGCGCCGCGACTGGCGGCAGGCGCTGCCGCTGGCGCTGGTGATCGGCGGCGCGATCGGCAACGTGATCGACCGCCTCGTGCACGGGCACGTGGTCGACTTCATCCAGTGGTACGTGAAGGACCACTACTGGCCGGCGTTCAACATCGCCGACGCGGCGGTGGTTGGCGGCGCCATCGGCATCGCGCTGTTCGGGCTGTTCAGCGGCAAGTCCAAGCCCGCCGCGGGATAATCGGCGCATGGACATCCTGCTCGCCAATCCGCGCGGCTTCTGCGCCGGCGTCGACCGCGCCATCGAGATCGTCAAGCGCGCGATCGAGACCCTCGGTGCGCCGATCTACGTGCGCCACGAAGTCGTGCACAACAAGTTCGTGGTCGGCGACCTGAAGGCGCGCGGCGCGGTATTCGTGGAGGAGCTCGACGAGGTGCCGGATGGCGCGACGGTGATCTTCAGTGCGCATGGCGTTTCGCAGGCGGTGCGGCACGAAGCCGCGCGGCGCGGGCTGAAAGTGTTCGACGCCACCTGCCCGCTGGTGACCAAGGTCCACCTGGAGGTCGCCCGCCAATGCCGGAGCGGCCGCGACATGGTCCTGATCGGGCATGCGGGGCATCCCGAGGTGGAGGGCACGATGGGGCAGTGGAGCCGCGAGGGCGGCAGTGGCGCGATCCACCTGGTGGAGGACATCGACGATGTCGCCACCCTCGCCCTGGCGCAGCCGGCCAACTGCTCATACACCACGCAGACCACGCTCAGCGTGGACGACACCCGCGACATCATCGCCGCGTTGCGCGCGCGTTTCCCGGCGATCGAGGGGCCGAAGAACGACGACATCTGCTATGCCACCCAGAATCGCCAGGACGCGGTGCGCGACCTGGTTGCCGAAGGCTGCGACGCGGTACTGGTAGTCGGCTCGCCCAACAGTTCCAACTCGAACCGCCTGCGCGAACTGGCCGAGCGCGAGGGCGTGCCGGCGTGGCTGATCGACGGTGCGGACGAGATCGACCCGCGCTGGCTGGCCGGTCGCGTGCGGGTCGGCGTGACCGCAGGGGCTTCCGCGCCCGACGTGCTGGTGGAGGGCGTGCTGGAGCGCCTGCGCGCGTTGGGAGCCGTTGCCGTCCGCGAGTTGCATGGCGAACCGGAAGACATGGTGTTCGCGCTGCCGAAGGAACTGCGGGTGCGGCTGGTCGATTGACGCGGCCAGTCGACGCCGTGGGCGTCGCTGGTCGCTGGAAGAAGGCGGGGCGGCCTGGTCTTGCCTGGGCGGCTCGCGCCCTGTGCCGGCGCCCCGGGGGGAGAAGCGGGCAACGTCCGTGTCGCCCGTGGAATTCATCCTGCGCCACCAGCCGCGGAATTGCACTCGCCAAAAGTGCCATGATTGCTGTCATTCAAATTCATGAATGAGTCAAGCAAAAGGGAATGTTGTCGAATGACAGCAATCCTGTACATAATGATGACAGTTTGAATGTCTGACAGAATTTCTGTCATGGTGGCGTCGTGCTGAAGATGCAGGAACGAATCCGCCGCGCGCGTCGCAAGGCCGGGTACTCGCAAGCCGCGCTGGCGGAACGGATCAAGGTCCGGCGCAGCGCGGTCTCGAACTGGGAATCCGCCAGCGAGGTGCAGCCGTCGATGACGAACCTCATCGCCATCGCGCGGGCCTGCAAGGTATCGCTGGAGTGGCTGGGCACCGGTCGTGGCGGTATGGCGGACGATCCGGAGGCGTTGGCCGACATCCCGGCCGCCGATGCCGAGCTGGTGGATGCCGACGACGAGCGCGCGCTGCTTGCGGCCTGGCGCGGCCTGCCGAGGCGCTCGCAGCAGCTCGTGCTGGAACTGGCAAATGCCCTGCTGGGGCCGCGTCGCCGGAGCCCAAGGGCTTGATCCGGGCACCCCGCCAAGCTGGTGCCCGGGGCCTGCAGCCGCTAGAATCGCGTCCCTCGCCGGAATAGCTCAGTTGGTAGAGCGGCGCATTCGTAATGCGTAGGTCGCAGGTTCGACTCCTGTTTCCGGCACCAGACCCAGTGAAGCCCGCTCCGGCGGGCTTCCGCTTTTTGCGTCTCCGTCGCTGCGACCGCGGCGGGCTAGGATGCGGCATTCCGAATCCGCCTCCCGAATCCGAATGAGCAAGCTGTCCGCGAAGCCGCGCACCGCGCATGTCTGCACCGAATGCGGCGCCGAGCACGCCAAGTGGCAGGGCCAGTGCGAGGCCTGCGGCGCGTGGAACACCCTGGTCGAGATCGCGCTCGAGACGGCGGTGCAGGCGAAGTCGCCGGCATCGCGTCGCGGCGGCTGGGCCGGCAAGGTGGATGCGCCGCGGATCACCCCGTTGGCCGAGGTCCGGGTGGATGCGCAGGCGCGGGCCTCGACCGGCATCGGCGAGTTCGACCGCGTGCTCGGCGGCGGACTGGCGGAAGGCGCGGTGGTGCTGGTCGGCGGCGACCCCGGCATCGGCAAATCCACGCTGCTGCTGCAGGCGCTGGCGAAGATGGCGCCGGCGCTGCCCGGCCTGTACGTCACCGGCGAGGAATCGCTGGCGCAGGTGGCGGGCCGCGCGCAACGCCTCGGGCTCCCGCTCGACGGCTTGCTGGCGCTGGCCGAAACCTGCGTCGAGCGGATCCTCGAGCACGCGGTGGCGGCGCGCCCGAAGCTGATCGTGGCCGACTCGATCCAGACCCTGTGGACGGAGTCGCTGACCGCCGCGCCCGGTTCGGTGTCGCAGGTGCGCGAGGCCGCGGCGCGGCTGGTGCGCTATGCCAAGGAGACCGGCACCGCGGTGTTCCTGGTCGGGCACGTGACCAAGGAGGGCGGCATCGCCGGCCCGCGCGTGCTCGAGCACATGGTCGACGCGGTGCTGTATTTCGAGGGCGATGCCGGGAGCCGCTTCCGCGTGCTGCGCGCGTTCAAGAACCGCTTCGGCGCGGTCAACGAGCTCGGCGTGTTCGCGATGTCCGACGGCGGCCTGCGCGAAGTGTCCAACCCTTCCGCGATCTTCCTGTCCGGCAGCGGCGGGCCGCAGCCCGGCAGTTGCGTGATGGTCACCCGCGAGGGCACCCGGCCGCTGCTGGTCGAGGTGCAGGCGCTGGTCGACGCTTCGCCGCTGTCCAACCCGCGCCGCGTGGTCGTGGGCCTGGAGGGCAACCGGCTGGCGATGCTGCTGGCGGTGCTGCATCGCCACGGCGGGGTGATGGTCGGCGACCAGGACGTGTTCGTGAACGTGGTCGGCGGCATCCGCGTGCAGGAGACCGCGGCCGACCTGCCGGTGTTGCTGGCGGTGCTCTCTTCTTTGCGCGACGTGCCGCTGGCGGAGAAGACCATCGCCTTCGGCGAGGTCGGCCTGAGCGGCGAGATCCGGCCGGTGCCGAACGGCGAGGAACGCCTGAACGAGGCCGCGACCCACGGGTTCCGGCGCGCCATCGTGCCCAAGGCGAACGCGCCGAAATCGGGCAGCTACAAGGGCCTCGAGGTGATCGCGGTCGAGCGCCTCGCGGATGCGCTCGAGCACGCCTGAGCGGCCGCCTCAGGGGCGCAGCAGGACCTTGCCCGGGCGTGCGGGCTGCAGGCTCGCGGCCGCGGCCTGGGCGATGTCGTCGAGGGCGTAGACCGCATCCACCGGCAGGCGCAACTGGCCGGCCAGCGTGCGCTGCAGCAGCTCGCCGACCAGCCGTCGCTTGTCCTCGGCGGACATGGCTTGGCTGGCCTTGCTGCCCCAGAAGCCCTTGACCACGGCCTGCTTGAAGATCAGGTCGGCGGGCGAGAGTTGCATCGCTTCGCCGGTCAAGGCGCCGAACGACACCAGGGTGCCGCCGTTGCCGACCAGCGACAGCATCGCGCCGCTGGCCTTGCCGCCCACCGAGTCGATCGCCGCCTGCGCCAGCGCCGGCCCGGTGAGGTCGCGCACCTGCTGCATCCAGTCCGCCTGTGCGGTCGAGACCACGTGCGGGATCCCGAGCGCGGCGAGTTCGGCGATGCCGTCGTCGCGGCGCACGACGTTGGCCACGTGCAGGCCGCGCGCTTCGGCGAGCATCGCCAGCGCCTTGCCGACCGCGCCGTTGGCCGCGTTCTGCACGATCCATGCGCCGGACGGCAGCGCGAGAGATTCCAGCAGCATCAGCGCGCTGAGCGGCATCGCCATCAGCTGCGCGGCGGTCTCGTCGGGGATGCCGTCCGGCATCGGCACGATCATCCGCGCCGGGGTGGTGAAGTATTCGGCCCAGGTGCCGCGGCCCGATGACGAGGCCACGCGGTCGCCAATGGACACGCCGTCGACGCCTTCGCCCAGCGCATCGACGATGCCGACCGCCTCGCTGCCGCCGATCGCCGGCAGCGTCGGCTTGTAGCCATATTGCCCGCGCACGGTGAGCAGGTCGTGGTTGTGGATCGGGGCCAGCAGGGTGCGGATGCGGACCTCGCCCGGCTTCGGTTCCGGCATCGGCGCATCGCCGGTCGCAAGGACTTGGGTGGGATCGCCGAATTCGTGGTGGATGGCGCTGCGCATGGGCTTGGTCTCCATTGGATGGAATCAGTGGCCGCCGCCGGCGGCGCCACCCATCTTGGCGGCGAACGGCGGCCTGGCGAGCCAGACGAACAGGATCACCGCCAGGAAGATGATCCCGAGCAGGTGGAAGATTTCGTTGAAGCCGATCTGCGCGGCCTGGTTGGCGATCATGCGGTCGAGCACGAATGCGCCGCGCTGCAGGTCGCCGGCGCCCAACTGGGTGACGGTCTGCAGGGTGGCGGCGTCGTGCGCGGAGATCTTCTCGGCGAGGTGGGCGTGGTGGACCGCGCCGCGTTCGGTCCATGCGTAGGTGGTCAGCGAGGCCGCGAAGCTGCCACCCAGGGTGCGCACGAAGGTGGCCAAGCCCGATCCCGCGGCGATCTCGTGCGGTTCCAGGTCGGACAGCAGGATCTGCAGCACCGGCATGAAGAACAGCGCGACGCCGACGCCCTGGAACAGCTGCACCAGCGCCACGTGCCCGAAGTCCACGTCGAGGTTGAAGTGCGAGCGCGCGAAGCTGGTCAGCGACATCGCCACGAAGGCGACGCTGGCCAGCATCCGCAGGTCGAAGCGGTTGGCGTACTTGCCCACGAACGGCGTCAGCAGCACCGGCAGGATGCCGATCGGCGCGGTCGCGAAACCCGCCCAGATCGCGGTGTAGCCGAGGTTGCGCTGCAGCCACAGCGGCACCAGGATGCCGACGCTGAAGAACGCCGAGTACGCGACCACCATCGCCAGCGTGCCCGCGGCGAAGTTGCGGTGACGGAACAGCCGCAGGTTGACGATCGGATCCTTGTCGGTGAGTTCCCAGATCACGAACACCACCAGCGAGATCGCGGCGACGATCGCCAGCACGACGATGGTGGTGGAGTGGAACCAGTCCTCGTCGTTGCCCAGGTCCAGCAGGATCTGCAGCGCGCCGACGCCCAGCACCAGGGTGGCAAGGCCGATGTAGTCCATCTTCGGCTTCTCGAGGCGCTCCGGGCGGCCCTTGAGCTGGCGGCCCACGACCAGGCTGGCGAAGATGCCGATCGGCACGTTGACGAAGAAGATCCATTCCCAGCTGTAGTTGTCGGTGATCCAGCCGCCCAGGATCGGCCCGGCGATTGGCGCGACCACGGTGACCATCGCCAGCAGCGCGATCGCCTGCCCGCGCTTCGACGGCGGGTAGATCGACAGCAGCAGCGCTTGGGTGATCGGGTACATCGGCCCGGCGACGAAGCCCTGCAGCGCGCGCGCCAGCACCAGCAAGCCCATGCTGTTGGCGATGCCGCACAGGAACGAGGCGACCACGAACGCCATCGTCGACCACACGAACAGCTTGCGCTCGCCGAAGCGGCGCGCCAGCCAACCGGTCAGCGGCAGCGCGATGGCGGTGCTCACCGCGAACGAGGTGATGACCCAGGTCGCCTGGTTCGCGCTGCCGCCGAGGTTGCCGGAGATCGTCGGCAACGAGACGTTGGCGATGGTCGTGTCCAGCACCTGCATGAAACTGGCGAGCGCCAGTCCGAGGGTGGTGAGCGCGACGTTCGGCGGGCGGAACTCGCCGTTGGCCGCGCTCGCGCCATTGCGCGCCGGCGCGCCGGGGGCGTCTTCCTGTCGGGCGATGGTGGTCATGCGGCTCGGCGGTCTGGAGAGGGGCAGGGGCAGTGGGGGCACTGCCGGCGCGAGGCGGGACGGCCTGCGAAGGAGGGGAGGGATCCGGAGGCCGGTCCCGCCCGCGCGACTCCTGCCTGGGGGTTACGCGCCGGCGGCGCGCGCGAGGTTGTCCTCGATCGTCTTCTCGATCAGGGCATCGGCATCGTGCAACTGCTTGTCGTACGCTGCGGTGGTCAGCAGCGGCTTGCCGACGACCGCGGCCGGCAGCACCGGTCCCGACTGGTCGCGCACTTCCACGTCCACCGACATGCTCATGCCCAGACGCAGCGGATGCGCGGCGAGCTGCTTCGGATCCAGCGTGATCCGGGTGGGGATGCGCTGCACGATCTTGATCCAGTTGCCGCTGGCGTTCTGCGCGGGCAGCAGCGAGAACGCGCTGCCGGTGCCGAGGCCCAGGCTGACCAGCTTGCCGTCGTAGACCACGTCGTCGCCGTACACGTCGGCGGTGAGCGTGACCGGCTGGCCCAGGCGCATGTCGTGCAGCTGGGTTTCCTTGAAGTTCGCCTCGACCCAGACCTCGTGCAGCGGGATCACCGTCATCAGCGCGGCGCCGGGCTGCACCCGCTGGCCGAGCTGCACGCTGCGTTCGCCGACATAGCCGTCGATCGGCGAGACGATGGCGGAGCGCTGCACGGCGAGGTAGGCCTGGCGCAGCTGCGCGGCGGCGGCCTGCACCTGCGGCTGGTTGCCGACGGTGGTGGCGTCCACCAGTGCGCGATTGCGCGACAGCTGGCCGCGCGAGGCGGACAGCGCGGCTTCCGCGGCCTGCAGTTGCGCGCGCGCATGCGCCAGCTCCTCGGCCGAGACCGCGCCGGTGGCCACTAGCCCGCTGCGGCGG
>JAFLEC010000059.1 GCA_017302095.1 Lysobacterales bacterium
TGACCACGATCGAGGACCAGTCGGTCTTCATCCGCAACGCCATCCACGACGTGAAGATGGATGCGGTGATCGGCGGCCTGCTGTCGATCCTGATCATCTTCCTGTTCCTGCGCGACGGCTGGAGCACCTTCGTCATCTCGCTGTCGTTGCCGGTCTCGATCATCGCCACCTTCTTCTTCATGGGCCAGCTGGGGCTGAGCCTCAACGTGATGTCGCTGGGCGGCCTCGCGCTGGCGACCGGCCTGGTCGTCGACGATTCGATCGTGGTGCTGGAGTCGATCGCCAAGGCGCGCGAACGCGGGCTCGGCATCCTCGACGCGGCCATCCAGGGCACCCGCGAGGTGAGCATGGCGGTGGTCGCCTCCACCCTGACCACCATCGCCGTGTTCCTGCCGCTGGTGTTCGTGCAGGGTATCGCCGGCCAGCTGTTCCGCGACCAGGCCCTGACGGTGGCGATCGCGATCGCGGTCTCGCTGGTCGTGGCGATGACCCTGATCCCGATGCTCAGCGCGCTCAAGGGGCGTCCGCCGCTGGGCTTCCCCGAAGAAGCGCCGCGCGGCCGCTGGGAGCCCGCCAAGGGCTGGCAGAAGCCGGCCGCCTACACAGGGCGAGGCATCGGCGCGATGTTCCGCTATGCGTTCTTCTCGATCGCCTGGCTGGTGGTGCGGGTCTGGCGCGGCATCGCGGCGATCGTCGGGCCGGTGATGCGCAAGGCCAGCGACCTCGCGATGGCGCCGTACGCGCGCGCCGAACGCAGCTACCTGCGGGTGTTGCCCGCGGCGCTGTCGCGCCCTGCGCCGGTGCTGCTGGTGGCGGGCGTCGCCTTCGCCCTGACCCTGGCCGCGATCCCGCTGCTCGGCACCGACCTGATCCCGCAGCTCGCGCAGGACCGCTTCGAGATGACCGCCAAGCTGCCGCCCGGCACGCCGCTGGCGCAGACCGATGCGCTGGTCCGCGACGTGCAGGGCAAGCATGCCAAGGACGCCGGCGTGCGCGTGCTGTACGGCGTCTCCGGCACCGGCACGCGGCTGGATGCCAGCCCCACCGAGAGCGGCGAGAACATCGGCAAGCTGACCGTGGTGATGGACGGCAACGATGCCGAAGCCGCGCTGACCGAAGCGCTGCGCGAGACCATGAAGGCCTCGCCGGGCGCGCAGGTCGACTTCAGCCGCCCAGAGCTGTTCAGCCTGTCGCCACCGCTCGAGATCGAGGTCGAAGGCCAGGACCTCGAGGCGATCCGCGCCGCCGGCGCCAAGCTCGCCGCGATGCTGCGCGCGAACCCGCACTACGCGGACGTGAAGTCGAGCGTGGAGCAGGGCTTCCCCGAGATCCAGATTCGCTTCGACCAGGACCGCGCCGCCGCGCTGGGCCTGACCACCCGCCAGATCGCGGACGCCGTGGTCAACAAGGTGCGCGGCAGCGTGGCCACCCGCTACAGCTTCCGCGACCGCAAGATCGACGTGCTGGTGCGTGCGCAGGAGTCCGACCGCGCCTCGCTGGAGGACATCCGCCGGCTGATCGTGAACCCCGGCCGCGGTACCCCGGTCGAGCTGGCTTCGGTCGCCGAGGTGGTCGCCACCAGCGGCCCCAGCGAGATCCATCGCGCCGACCAGCGGCGGGTGGCGATCGTCTCGGCGAACCTCCGCGACATCGACCTTGGCACCGCGATCCGCGAAGTCGAGTCGATGGTGGCCGATGCGCCGCTCGGCACCGACATCGACATGCGCATCGGCGGCCAGGGCCAGGAACTTGGCGAATCGATCCGCTCGCTGCTGTTCGCCTTCGCGCTGGCGATCTTCCTGGTCTACTTGGTGATGGCCTCGCAGTTCGAGTCGCTGCTGCACCCGTTCGTGATCCTGTTCACCATCCCGTTGGCGATGGTGGGTGCGGTCGCCGCACTGCTGCTGACGCGGTCGCCGGCCTCGGTGGTGGTGTTCATCGGCCTGATCCTGCTGGTGGGCCTGGTGGTGAAGAACGCGATCATCCTCATCGACAAGGTCAACCAGTTGCGCGAGGAAGGCGTGCCCAAGCGCCAGGCCCTGGTCGAGGGTGCGCGCTCGCGCCTGCGCCCGATCATGATGACCACGTTGACCGCGGTGTTCGGCTTCATGCCGCTGGCGCTGGCCTTCGGCGAGGGCGCGGAAGTGCGCTCGCCGATGGCGATCACGGTGATCGGCGGGCTGGTGGTCTCCACCCTGCTGACGCTGGTGGTGATCCCGGTGGTGTACGACCTGCTCGACCGCAAGCCCGACGAGTTCTACGCCGAACGCGGCCGGCGCGCCCGTAGGGACGCGGAGGCGGTCGCCGAAGTGCTGTCGCACGAACACGACCCGCTGAACGGCGCGAAGGCCTGATCCGACGATGAGCATCACCGAGCTGTCCATCCGCCGGCCCGTCACCACGATCATGCTGTTCGTGTCGATGGTGGTGATCGGCCTGATCGCCGCCTTCCGGTTGCCGCTGGAATCGCAACCGGACGCCACCGCGCCGTTCTTCTTCGTGCAGTTGCCGTACGCCGGTTCCACGCCGGAGGAAGTCGAGCGCAACCTGGTGCGCCCGGTGGAGGAGGCGATCGCCACCATGCCGGGGATCCAGTCGATCAATGCGAATGCCGGCTCCGACGGCGGCGGCGTGTTCGTGCAGTTGTCCGACTGGGGTCGCGATGTCGCGGTGGCCACGTCCGAGGCGCGCGAGCGCATCGACGCGATCCGCGACCAGCTGCCGGACGATTTCCGCCGCTACTTCGTGCGGCGCTGGAGCACCGGCGACCAGGAGGCGATCAGCCTGCGCCTGACCAGCAAGGAGGACCTCACCGCGCGCGGCGAGCTGATCGAGCGCAGCCTCAAGCGGCGCCTCGAACGCCTGCCGGGCGTGGCGCGGGTGGAAGTGGAGGGCGTGCCGGTCCAGGAGGTCCTGATCGCGATCGATCCCGACCGCCTGACCGCGAACGGCGTCGGCCTCGACGAACTCGTGCAGCGGTTGCAGTCCTCGAACTTCTCGGTGTCGGCGGGGCAGATCACCGACGACGGCCGGCGCCTCCGCATCCAGCCCAAGGGCGAGCTGACGGACGTGCAGGAACTGCGCGACCTGCCGGTCTCGGCGCGCGGCGTGCGCCTGGCCGACATCGCCGACGTCACCCTGCAGCCGCAGCGCATGAACTACGTGCGCCAGGTCGATGGGCGCCCGGCGGTCGGCGTCGACATCTACAAGGAACGCGCGGCCAACCTGGTCGACCTCTCGCATGCGGTGCAAGCCGAGATCGAGGCGCTCAAGGACGACCCGGCGATGCGCGGGATCGCCATCGACGTCACCGACGACCAGGGCCAGCAGGTGGTGAGCTCGCTGGTGGCGCTGGCGGAGGCCGGTGCGATCGGCCTGGTCCTCTCGATCCTGGTGCTGTGGTTCTTCCTGCGCCACTGGCCGTCGGTGCTGATGGTCAGCACCGCGATCCCGATCTGCTTCATCATGACACTGGGCTTCATGTACTTCGCCGGGATCACGCTCAACGTGCTCTCGATGATGGGCCTGCTGCTCGCGGTCGGCATGCTGGTGGACAACGCGGTGGTGGTGGTCGAGAGCATCTACCAGGAGCGCGAGAAGTACCCGCAGCAGCCGCGCCTGGCCTCGATCGTGGGCACCCGCCACGTCGCCATCGCGCTGTCCGCGGGCACCCTGTGCCACTGCATCGTGTTCCTGCCGATGATGTTCGGCGAGAAGAACATGCTGACCATCTACCTGGCCCAGCTCGCGGTGACCATCTCGGTCTCGCTGCTGGCCTCGTGGCTGGTCGCGATCAGCCTGATCCCGATGCTGTCGGCGCGCATGCAGACCCCGCCGGCGGTGAAGTCGCCGCTGATCTCGCGGGTGCAGGCGCGCTACGCCAGGCTGCTGCGCTGGACCCTCGAGCATCGCGGCTGGAGCGTTACCGGCATCGTGCTGATCACCGCGCTGTCGATCATCCCGATGAAGCTGACCAAGGGCGACGAGGGCGACGGCGAGGATCCGGGCGAGATCGCGATCTTCTACCAGTGGCAGGGCTCGTATTCGAAGGAGGAGATGGGCAAGGAGGTCGCGAAGGTCGAGGCCTACCTCGATGCCAATCGCAAGCGCTTCCGGATCGAGCGGGTCTATACGCGCTACAGCGAGCAGGGCTGGGCCTTCACCCAGGTCGATGCCGACGTCGAGACACCCGAGGAAACCAAGGAGATCGAGGAATCGATCCGGAAGGAGATGCCCAAGTCGGCGCGCGCCAACCTCGGCATCGGCCGCCAGGGCGGGATGGGCGGCGACCAGAAGAACATCCAGTTCAGCCTGGTCGGCGATTCCACGCAGACGCTCAAGGAGCTGGCCGACGACATCGTCCCCATGCTTGCCCGCGGCAAGCACCTGCGCGACGTGCGGGTCGACACCGGCGACGCCAACAGCGAGCTGTCGGTGCGGGTGAACCGCGAGCGCGCCGCGGCCTACGGTTTCTCGGCCAAGCAGGTGGCGGACTTCGTCGGCATGGCCTTGCGCGGCTCCTCGCTGCGCGACTTCCACCGCGACCAGGTCGAGGTGCCGGTGAACGTGCGCTTCGCCGGTGCCGAGCATTACGGTGCCGAGGACCTGCAGTCGTTCACCGTGCGTACCCCGGACGGCCGCCAGGTACCGCTGCTGGCGATGGTCGACGTGGAGACGCGCGCGTCTTCGACCACCATCCAGCGCATGAACCGCCAGACCATGCTCAAGGTCGAGGCCGGGCTGGCGAATGGCTCGACCATGCCCGACGCGCAGAAGGAGATCGAGGACAGCCTGAAGGCGATCGACTTCCCGCCCGGCTACGGCTACACCTTCGAGGGCGGCGGCTTCGGCATCAACATCGACATGAACAAGCAGATGCTGCGCAACGTCGGCATCGCGCTGATCCTGATGTTCATCGTGATGGCGGCGGTGTTCGAATCGCTGCTGTTCCCGCTGGCGATCATGAGCGGCGTGGTGTTCTCGGTGTTCGGCGTGTACTGGCTGTTCTGGCTGACCGGCACCTCGTTCAACATCATGGCCTTCATCGGCATCCTGGTGCTGATGGGCGTGGTCGTGAACAACGGCATCGTGATGATCGAGCACATCAACAACCTCCGCCGCCGCGGGATGGGCCGCACCGAGGCATTGATCGAAGGCAGCCGCGAGCGCCTGCGCCCGATCATGATGACGATGGGCACGGCGATCCTGGCGATGGTGCCGATCGCGCTCTCGGACACGCAGATCGCCGGCGAGGGCCCGCCTTACTATCCGATGGCCCGTGCGATCGCCGGGGGACTCGCGTTCTCCACGGTGGTCAGCCTGCTGTTCCTGCCGACCATCTATGCGTTGCTGGACGACCTGCGCGCCGGCAGCGGGCGCCTGGTCCAGCGGACCCGCGAACGCCGGCCGGGTGGCCTGCGTTGGCGCAGGCGCGCGGCATGACGGCCCCGTCCCCCGCGCAACTGCGGCGCGACGGACGCGTCGCGGGTGCCCTCTACCTGGTCGTGGTGCTTGCCGGGATCTTCTGCCTGGCATGGGTGCCCGGCCAGCTCGGGGATGGCTTGGCGGGCGCGATGGCGCATGCCGGCCTGTTCCGCGCCGGCATTGCCGCCTTCGTGCTGATGCAGGTGGCGTTCCTGTTGCTGCCGCTGTCCCTGTACCCGGTGTTCGCGGACGTGGATCGCCGGATGGCGGTGCTGATGGTCGCGTTCGCGACGACCAGCGTGCCGATCGGGCTGGTGGCCCTCGGCCACCGGATGGAGGCCCTCGCCATGCTTGGGCAGGTGGATGGGAATCCCACCGCTGCGCTCGAGGCGGCCTTCGCGGCCAGCCAGCAACGCTTCGCGCAGGGGCTGCGCATCGCCAGCCTGTTCTGGGGGCTGTGGCTGCTGCCTTTCGGCGGGTTGATCCTGCGTTGCGGGCGCCTGCCGCGCCTCCTCGGCGTGTTGCTCGTGCTGGGTGGCATCGGCTACGTGGCGCAGGTCTTCGGCGGATTGCTGCCGACGATCGCGGATGCAAGCTGGCTGTCCCGGCTCCGGCTGCCCGCCGCCTTCGGCGAGATCGGCAGTTGCCTGTGGCTGCTGCTGTTCGGCGCCGGCCCGGGGCGGCCGCGCCCGACGCCGGCATCGCCGGCCTGACCAGGGAGTTCCCCGCATGCATGCACCCAGTTCGGACGCCCGCCAGCAGGCCTTGCTCGATCCGCCGATCCCGCGACGCCTGCAGCTGGCCGCGCTCTGGGCCAGCCTGACCTTCTGCTACCTCTACGGCGACTACTTCGGCCTGTACAAGCCGGGCAAGCTCGAACGCATGCTGGACGGTGCCGGCCCGATGGGTCCGACCACGCAGGGGTCGCTGCTGTTCGTCGCGTTGTTGCTGGTGGTGCCGGGGCTGATGGCGTGCCTGTCGCTGGCGTTGCCGGTGCGCACGACGCGCTGGCTCAACATCGGGCTGGCAATCTTCTTTGCAGTGTTCGTGGCGATCACCATGCCGGGCGCGTGGTGGTTCTACCTCGCCTACAGCAGCATCGAGATCCTCCTGTGCGGTGCCATCGCCTGGCTCGCGTGGCGCTGGCCGCGCGCAGGCTAGGGCCGCTCAGCCGAACAGCTTGCGCGCGATCGCGGCGCCGGAGATCCATACGCCGGCCGCGCTGCCGATGTTGCTGAGCAGGAACACCAGCACCACCCGGCACACGCGGTTGCGGTACCAGCCGCCGAGCGTCTGCGCGTCGTCGCGCAGGGCGAGGAAGTCGGGGTAGGCGGGCTTGCGCAGGTGCACCTCGACCAGCGCGCTGAACATGCCGGGCGGCAAGCCCGGCCGGAACGGCTTGAGCGGCGCACTGACCGCGGCGGCGAGGATGGACAGCACATGCCCGCGGGCCAGCAATGCGCCGAGGCCGGCCAGTCCGCCGGTCCACAGCACCCATTGCAGCAGTAGGTCGCGCCCGAGCTCGCGACCGCCATGCAGGTAGCCCCAGGCGATGCCCGCGACGATCAGCGTGGTCAGGACCAGGGTGATCCACGGGATGCGCCGCTTCTTCGGGACGTGGGCCAGCTGCTCGGTGAGCATGGCGGGTGCGCGCGTTTCCTCGGCCAGGTAGCGGGCCATGCCCTTGAGGTGGCCGGCGCCGACCACCGCGAGCACGTGCCGCGCGCCGTCGCTGCGTTCGCGCAGTTTCGCCGCCATGTACTGGTCGCGTTCGTCGATCAGGGTGGCGTACAGCGATGGCGTGTCGCGCGCGAATTCGCCGAAGCTGGATTCCAGCATGTCGCCTTCCTTGAGGCGCTCGATGTCGTCCGCAGAGACCTCGTCGCTGGCGAACAGCCCGCCGGCGAGGCCGCCGACCAGCTTCATCCGGTCCCACCAGCCCAGGCCCAGCAGGATGCGGCGGAAGGTGATGCCGACGTCGCGGTCGATCAGCTGCAGCGACAGGCCGCGCGCGACCGCTTCGTTGGCGGCGGCCTTCAGCTCGGCGCCCGGCTCGATCTCGAGCTGTTCGGCGAGGCGGCGCTGGTAGGCCGCCAGCGCGAGGTTGGCGGCGAACGGCGCGATCCGGCGCTCGCGGATGACTTTCACCAGGTCGAGCTGGGCCAGTGCGTCGGGCTGCGTGAGCGCCTTGTGCCGCTGCTCGTCCAATTCCACCGCGACCGCGTCGTAGCGCCCGCTGTCGATCGCGGCCATCACCGCGTCGATGCTCGCCTTCGAGACGTGCGCGGTGCCGAGCAGGGTGTAGCGGATGCCGTCGCGTTCGAGTTCGACGACAGGCTGGCCGGCGATATCCGCGGGCGGGGTGGAGTCATTCATGGGCGGGAGGTCCTGCGGTGCCGGCGCCCAGCGGGCGCTGCATGAACACGGTGTCGAGCCAGCGGCCATGCTTCCAGGCGATGCCGGGGAACGTGCCGATGGGATGGAAGCCTGCGCGCGCGTGCAGGCGCAGGGAAGCATGGTTCGCAGCGTTGCCGATCACCGCGACCATCTGCCGGAAGCCGCGCGCCTCGCAGGCGGCGACCAGCGCCGCGAGCAGGGCGGTGCCGAGGCCCATCCCCTGCGCGTCCGCGGCGACGTAGACCGAATCCTCGACGGTGCTGCGGTAGGCCGCGCGCGTCCGGAAGCTGCTGGCGTAGGCGAAGCCGGCGATCCGGCCATCGCATTCGGCGACCAGCCACGGATAGCCGGCGGACTGCACGGCGGCGATCCGCCGCGCCATCTCGGCGGCATCGGGCGCGACGACCTCATAGGTGTTGACGCCGCCCGCCACCTCCGCGGCATACAGCGCGGCGATCGCGTCGGCGTCGCCCGGCGTGGCGTCGCGCAACAGCGGCTGCATCCGCTGGCTCAGTCGCGGTACCGCTTGGTCAGGTCGCCGTAGGCATCGATGCGGCGGTCGCGCAGGAATGGCCAGATGCGCCGCACGTGCTCGCTGCGCGCCATGTCCACCTCGGCCAGCAGCAGGGTCGGCTCGGTGCCGGCCTCGGCGACGAATTCGCCCTGCGGCCCCAGCACGTGGCTGTTGCCCCAGAAATCGATGCCGGAGGCGCCCAGCGGGGAGGCTTCGTGGCCGACCCGGTTGCAGCTCAGCACCGGCAGGCCGTTGGCGACGGCATGGCCGCGGTGGCTGAGGATCCAGGCATCGCGCTGGCGGGTCTTTTCGGCCTGCGGGTCGGACGGATCCCAGCCGATCGCGGTCGGGTAGAGCAGCAGTTCGGCGCCGGCCAGCGCCATCAGGCGCGCCGCCTCGGGGTACCACTGGTCCCAGCACACCAGCACGCCCAGGCGCCCGACGCTGGTGTCGATCGGGGTGAACCCGAGGTCGCCCGGGGTGAAGTAGAACTTCTCGTAGAAGCCCGGGTCGTCCGGGATGTGCATCTTGCGGTACTTGCCGGCGACTTGGCCGTCGGCTTCGAACACCACCGCGGTGTTGTGGTACAGCCCGGTCGCGCGCTTCTCGAACAGCGAGCTGACCAGTACCACGCCGTGCCGCTTGGCGAGCTGGCCCAGGCGCTCGGTGCTCGGGCCGGGGATCGGCTCGGCGAGGTCGAATTCGTCCACCGACTCGTGTTGGCAGAAGTAGGCGCCGTTGTGCAGTTCCTGCAGCAGCACCAGGCGGGCGCCGGACGCCGCGGCCTCGGCGACGCGCGCCTCGATCACCGCCAGGTTGGCATCGGCGTCGCCGTGGTTGCGTTCCTGCACCAGGGCGACGGGGAGCGTGGTCGTCTTCATCGGGCGATTGTAGGGAATCGCGGGTGCGGCCGCCGGCTCAGGCCAAACCGGCGGGGAGCTGCATGGTGATGCAGTGCAGGCTGCCGTTCTGCCAGATCAGCGGGCGGCAGGGCACCTGCACGACGGTGCGGCCGGGGTGGGCCGCGGCGAGCACGGCGGCCGCGTCGTCGTCGCGGGCATCGCCATATGCCGGCATCAGCACGGCGTCGTTGACCACCAGGTAATTGGCGTAGCTGGCCGCCAGCCGGCGACCCCCGTCCAGGATCGGCCGGGGCCAGGGCAGGGGATGCAGCCGGTACGGGGCCCCGGCGGTGGTGCGCAGCGCGGCGAGTTCGGCCGCCATCGCCTGCAGCGCGGGGTAGTGCGCATCGTCGGGGTCGTCGCAGGACTGGAACACGATCGCGTCGCCGGGGGCGAAGCGCGCCAGCGTGTCGATGTGCGCGTCGGTGTCGTCGCCCTCCAGCTCGCCGTGCTCCAGCCACAGCACGCGATCCTGGGCGAGGGTCGTGCGCAGCACCACCTCGATCTCGTCGCGGCGCTTGCCCGGGTGCCGCAGCGACAGGCAATGCCAGGTCGTGAGCAGGGTGCCGGCACCGTCGGTTTCGATGCCGCCGCCTTCCAGCGCGAAATCGTGCGGCCGGCGTTCGGCATCATGGAACACGCCTTGTGCCTGCAGGCGCTCCACCAGGCGGTCGTCGTCGCTGGCCTCGAACTTGCCGCCCCAGCCGGTGAAGCGGAAGTCGTTGAGCACGAAGCTGTCGCCGGCGCGCAAAGTAATCGGGCCGGAATCGCGCAGCCAGGTGTCGTCGTAGGGCACGGTGACGAAGCGGACCCGCGCCATGTCCACGCGGTTCGAACGCAGCCGCATCTCCGCGTAGGTCTCGACGTCGTCGTCGGCGACGCAGATCACCGCGCGCTGGAAGCGGGTGATCGCCTGCACCAGCGCGATGTAGGTCTCCTCGACCTCGGCCAGGCGATCCGCCCAGTCGGTGTCGTTGGTCGGCCATGCCAGCAGGATCGCCGACTGGGGTTCCCACTCGGCGGGGAAGCGCACGGGAATCGGGTTCATGGGGTCAGCGTGCGGGCGGCTTGGGGCCGACCTCGTCCGGGCCGGCGTTGGCCATCACCACGTCGATGACCTTGCTGCCCTCGAAATAGACGGTGAAGCCGGGATAGGTCCAGCGATTGATCGTCGGCCACTGGCGCTTCTGCCCGCCACGCGGGTCCAGGCGGTCTCCGGGGGCGCCGAAGCGCGCCTCGACCTGAGCCATGCTCATCCCGCGCGTCGGGAGGTTAGCGGGCTCCTCGGCGACGCGTTCGACCAGCAGGGTGTCGCCTTCGACGACGCGGGCCTCCTGGCCGATCGCGGCCGACGTGGCCAGCAGCAGGGCAAGCGGGGCGATGCGGATCATGGCACGCATGGCGGGACTCCGTTGGCGGGGACGGGCCGGATTCTATGCCGAAGCGGTGAACGGGCCGCGATGCCGCGCAAATGCGAAAGGCCGCCCTGCGGCGGCCTTTCGTTCGCTTGCGGCGTCTTGCCGGCGATTCAGCGCTGGCGCGCCTTGAAACGCGGGTTGGACTTGCAGATCACGAAGACCTTGCCACGACGGCGAACCACCTTGCAGTCGCGGTGACGGGCCTTCGCCGACTTCAGGGAGGACAGGACCTTCATGATGGAACCTCGGCAAATGGGAA